>CAYXOS010000031.1:0-22102 GCA_964467115.1 uncultured Sedimenticola sp. | reverse complement strand
ACACTGTATTGGCCGCAAATGATTTGGGTATGCATTGTGCAGATCAGGACTTCCGTTTGTTCAGTATCTTGCCTCCCTACAATGTATTGAATGCGCAGGTATTGAGAAAAGGTTCCGAGCCGAAGTTGATGAGTCCTGCGGACGGCGTTCATGTTACCTATAAATCTGTACGGTCAAATATTATCGATCCCAACCAGCCAAATCTGCCGCCTATTGCGACTAATTCCACCACCAGAACGAATCAAAATGATTTGTTGAATAGTATCTACAAGTCCAATTTTTGGGATATTGCAGGTGGCCCCACGGGTTTGGCAATAGGTTTCCTTGCCTATGAAAAACTGTATCCGCCAGGTGTACTGGGTGCATTCCCCTTCGAGGCGGATTTGGGATTGCCAGCACCAGACGTGGCAGAGTTCTATTTGCTCAACCCCGGTAACTTGACTGCAGAACAAGCTGAGATGCCAGGTAAGGCGGCACCTTTTACTGCAACCAACGAAGCCAAACCATTCCACAACTATATAAAGGACTTCCCGTTCTTTGTTAATTTCCCCTTTGGTTATACCGTGAATAATTTCCGCAGGTATACCGCGGAAGGTATTCCTACGGGTTATATTGATGACCAGGGGCGTACCAACGCATATCCGTTGATGCGGGTTCAGGCCAGAGATTCCAGTGGAAACGTACTGGCATCAGTTGATGCAGTAACCCCGGTTGCTTCTGAAGCTGATTGTGCTATTTGTCATGCCAGCCAAAATGTATGTGACTATGATTCCACAAACACTTTGGTGTGTGATGATATTGCCAACTTCAAGTATTCAAGTGTCAATTTCATCGCTGATGCCAGTATGGTGATTGGTGCAACACCTGAGCAGCAGGTGATCAATGCAGCCAAAATCAACATCATGCGTTTGCATGACCACAAGAATGGCACCAGCATCGCACCAACCAATGATGATGGAACCAATGCTGACGGCAGCACACCAAATGTTGTATGTGCCAACTGTCACTATTCACCTGCATTGGATCTGGCACATTTGGGACCAACCGATGACAATGGCAAAGAGCAGACACAACATATCAGTATGTCTCGCGCCATGCACAGTGTGCACGGTAACTTGCCCAATGTAGATCCAGCGCTGTATGGCAGCTTGTTCCCGGTCATGCCTCCGCCGGATAAACGTGGGAATCTGGATGTCGATGCCTTATTGGGCGAGACCTGCTACAACTGCCATCCTGGAAAGCGCACCAAGTGTCTGCGTGGCGCCATGGGTGGATCGGGTACCGTTTGTCAGGATTGCCACGGTCAAATGACCCAGGTTGGTGATGACTTTACCGAAGGCTTTGTCAACGCGCCATTCCCGGCAGGTGCTGATTTGAACAAGCGTGTACCCTGGGCTTCAGAACCTCAGTGCCAATCCTGTCACGTTGGTGATGTTATGCAGGTAGCACAACTGCAGTCTACCGGTCAGTTGCAAGATGTTCTGGTCAATAATGCGGACAGTAGCGGCAATCCTGATGGGTTGCGTTTGCAGATGACTTACAAGAAGTCTGATCATGTGTTCAACGGTGGCGGTAAGACATTGTCATTGCTTGATTTCCCCAATTCACGTTTTGCTACTACTGAAGCCTTGTATCGTTTGAGTGGTGCTGGTGACAAGGGGCATGGTAACTTGAGTTGTGAGAACTGCCACGGCAGTACCCATGCCATCTGGCCAAACAAGAACCCGTTCTCCAATGACAATAAAGCAGCTGTTGATCTGCAAGGTCATGCTGGAACCATTATCGAATGTTCCACTTGCCATACCGGCAATTTGGGGAACACCTTGGATGGTCCTCACGGCATGCACCCAGTAGGCAATACCAGCTTCTCTGCTGGTGGTCATGAGCATCTTGCCGAGGGTAACAAAGATGCCTGTCGTGCTTGTCACGGCAAGAATGGCGAAGGTAGCGTACTGTCTCGGGCAGCTGCTGATCGAGTCCTTGACAAGGATGATGATGGTAACAAGACCATATTTATAGCTAAAGGTCAGCCAGTGACTTGTAATCTTTGTCACAAAAATAAGCTCTGATTACATTCGGAGTTGTTTACTGAAATGCCCGCACCAGCAGTAGAATGGTGCGGGCTTTTTCAATGGGTATTTTTTGTGTGATATTGATTTCCATAGAAACTTGCATACTGTAGGTTTCTGGTACAATCTGACTTCTACAAGAAGAATTTGGATTGTTTTTGGTATCCAGAAAATAGCGTTAATAAAATAATGTATAGATGACGACAGGGGTAGTGTCGTCACCTTCACGGGCATAGTGAGGAAACAGAGCTTTGATAATCTTGAAAGTAGTCCGCTATTTTCTGTGGTCTTTGCTTAGCCCTTGTTGCCTTTGTACATGAATAGATCAGAGCTGTATAAACTTAAATTGAGCTGTCCTAAAAATTACGTTGTGCTTATTGATATGGTTGTTGTTCTTTAGAGAGTAATGACAATATTGCCATTAAGATTCCCAAGGAATATTTGGAACGGAAACAGGCATGAATATACTGTTATTGGAGGATGATGCATTACTTGGCGAATGTGCCAGAGTTGGCTTGCTGCAACGCGGTTTTTCTGTTGAGTGGGCAATGGATATCTCATCTGCCAAGCAAATGTTGAACACAAACAAGTTCGAATGTTTGCTACTGGATCTTGGCTTGCCAGATGGTGATGGTCTGGATTTTTTAAAAGGTATCCGTAGCAAACAGAATTTGTTGCCCACAATCATTATCACGGCACGGTATGCTATTGAAGAGAAAATTCAGGGATTGGAGTGTGGTGCAGATGATTTTGTGGTCAAGCCGTATTCGCTGGATGAGTTAGCCGCGAGAATAAAGGCCGTGGTGCGTCGTCGAGAAGGGCGAGCGACAAATATTCTGGATCTCGATGGAATACATCTGGATCCAACTTCTGTATTTGTCAGCAAGGACGGAGAAACTTTGACCCTGTCTGCAATGGAATTTCGTTTGTTGCAACAATTTTTGCAACATGCGGGAAAAATCCAATCCAGAGATCATCTGTTAAGAGCGCTGTGCGGGGAAGAGCAAGAACAGGTGTCCAGCAATTTACTGGATGTTCACATCCATAATTTACGCAAAAAAATCGGTGCCGAGCGAATAAAGACAGTGCGCGGATTGGGCTATATTTTTATGAAAAATGGCTAAGGGAAAGCAATGGTTGAATTCGCTAAGCTCACGGTTACTGTTGATACTGACCGTGGCAATGCTTGTTGCGTTATTGGCGGGCGTTTACAGTATAATCGATTATGTAGATTTAGAGACAGAAGAGGTACTGGATGCGCGTTTGCTGTTGACAGCAAAAAATTTGTTGCGGCAATCAGGGCAGAATATTCGTAAAGGAAATCTGAATGAAGCCTGGCTGACACTTGAAACGATTCGCGGCTTGGAGAATTCCTGGTTAGGTCAGTTTTCAAAGATGGAAGGCACTTTTTTTTCGCCCGACAAGGCCAAAACCAGCGAAGAAGAGGTTCGGGTTTATGTCTGGCTAACGGTTGACAATAGCATATTGAGTATTGGTGATCCCATGCCGGGTTTTGTCAGCAAAGGTGAGACACCAGTTCAGTCAGTTACATTTAAAGGGCGCAATTGGCGGGTCGCAGGTGTCCACGACAATAAGAATGGCTATCATTTGTATGTTGCGCAGAGGGATGATTTGCGTGTTTACATGGTTCATGAAATTGGTGGCAGGCTACTACAAAAAGAACTTCTCTCCATTCCGATAGTGGTATTGGTTCTGTGGTTTGGAATCAAGCAGGGAATACGTCCATTGTCTCGGCTCAGTGCACAGGTAGCCGACAGAAAGCCCGGAAGTTTGCAGCCAGTGCAAATGGACAAAGTTCCCCGGGAAATTATTCCCCTCGTTGAGTCAATCAATCGCTTGTTGGCAAGGCTGCAGAACAGTCTTGAAAGTGAGCGCAGCTTTACTGCAGATGCAGCTCACGAGTTGCGCAATCCCTTGGCTGTGATGCGCAATGTTGCTCGAATTTTACAAAATACCGAAAACATCGAGGAAGTGCATGCATCGGCACAGTTGCTGGATAAGAGTGTAGCGCGTATGGCAGGGTTGTTGTCTCAATTGCTGCATCTGGCACGCCTCGATGCGTTGGAGCGAGCGGAGTCACTCAAGCCCTTGGTGCTGAGATCATTACTTGAAGATATTGTTTCCGAAGTGATGCCTGCGGCCATATCCAAGGGTATACAGCTGTCTTTTACTCCAGATGAAGAAGAAATTTGTATCTATGGCGATGAAGAAATGTTGGGTATGATGTTGGTCAATATGCTGAGCAATGCGATCAAGTACGGGAACAGCCTGGTAAGCATTGCCGTTGTGCCTGTCGGCGCAGCCTTGAGTTTGGAAGTGACAGATGATGGCGAAGGGGTTGCCGAGAGGGATTTTCCACATCTGTTCAAGCGTTTCTATCGTAGCCCGGAAAATAAACAAAAAGCACCTGGAAGTGGTTTGGGCTTGTCTATCGTAAAAAGAATTTCAGAGTTGCATGGCTTCACTGTTGTAGCCAGCAATCGCCCCCAAGGTGGTATGAAGTTTGTCGTTACCATTCCTGCTGAATCCTGGGGATGGTTCAGGACAATAAATAAGGGGCTATTCAAGTAATATGTTCTTCCAGCCGGATACCAAGAATCTCTAGCATGGCACCGCCAAATGCGCCGCCCAATGCCCCGCCAAGCAAGCCCAGGGGGGCAGCATCCAGAACCTGTTGGTAGCGGCTGATTTGTCCCAGTTCAGGAATAGTCATGTAACTCTCGCCGATGATCCAGAATACAGAGGCGACAGCCATTGCAATCAATCCTGAAACCATGGGGCCTCCTATTTTCAAGGCACGGGCATTGCCAAGAAAAGACAACCGGTGTTTGATTAGAAAAACATAAAATAAACCAACCAGAGAAACGGACACCGCAGCCACTTCCCACCCGCGATGATCGATGGGGCTGTTACTCACGATAAGATAGAGTAGCGGTGCCGAGATCAGTCCTGCCATGAACCCCGCGCCTGTTTGCGCCAGAGGTTGTGAATCCCTGATTTCCCGCTTGGTGAAAAAGCTACCGGCAATAAGACCGGCAACCAATGAGATGCCGAGTAAAATAATTGGCTGATGGTAGTTGGCAAACAGTATTTGATAAGAAATTGCGGTGAGAATTCCCGCCAGGGTGCCTCCCAGTGCCACCAGCATACTGCCAAAATAGGCTGAAATAACCATACCCGCCAATAAGCTTGCCAGCATGTAAGACATCCAGGTGGCGCTGTTCTGAATTAAAAAGAAATTGAGCATTCCCGCAAAAAAAGCACCGTAAAGTGCGCCGGAAAATGCCCAGGTGATGGATTTGCCCAGTGTTTTGCTCAACTTGTCGAAAAAAGTCATGGCTGGGTAGGTTTGGGTTTGCTATCAATCATCCATTTCCCTTCTGTGGTTTTACAGAAACTGAGTGTCGATGGATGAGATTTTGGAACGGAGTTTGTATTGAAAACAACCCTTCGACAACCCTGGTTTGCAGAGGCTGGATCTTGAATTGTTATTTGCCCCTCGTTGCCGGATTCAGGGTTTTCCCAGTGGAGTATGCTGCCGTCCTCAGCCGAGTCCAGCCCGGATTGCAAAGTCTCGGAAAGGGCTTTCCAATCTGATTCAGAAAGAGAGCTCAGTGGACTGTTGGTGAGCCATTGCCAATTACTAGCGGTGGCGGTAGACAACCAGAACAGGGGTATCAGCAGCAGTGGCAGTGATCGGTGTGTGTGATGGTTGACATTCATAGTGCTTTAATCCGTGTGGCCATTACCTCAAAAGCAGGCTATTCGCCTGAATCTATGTGCCAATGTTGTGCCATTGAAGTCGGTTTGTAAACCTGAAAAAGCATTTGCCACAACACCCGGATGGCATGAATGGGGGTATTCTCGGATTTTGGGGTGTCAATGTACGTTGTAGGGTAGTTTTTCATTGACCTGCAGAAGGAATATCAGTATTTTACAATGTTTGGATTTTGCCGCCTTTGAATTGTATTGAAAGAGGTGTGCGAAATAAGCGATTCGCGTATTTTTTGGAGGTTATGGCGGTGGAACTGACTGGCGCTGAGATTGTCGTCCAGGCACTGAAAGATGAAGGTGTTGAGTTCGTTTGGGGTTACCCCGGCGGAGCAGTATTACATATTTATGATGCGATCTTTCAGCAGAAAGCGGTGCAGCATATTCTGGTACGCCATGAGCAGGCCGCTACCCATGCGGCGGATGGTTATGCGCGGGCTACGGGTAACGTCGGTGTGGCGCTGGTTACTTCGGGGCCAGGTGCAACCAATGCGGTAACGGGTATTGCCACCGCTTACATGGATTCCATTCCCATGGTGATCATCACGGGTCAAGTACCTGTGCCATTCATTGGTAGTGACGCTTTTCAGGAAGTGGACATCACGGGTATAACCCGTCCTTGTGTGAAACACAATTTCCTGGTCAAGCGGGTCGAAGACATCGCTGAAACTATGGCAAAGGCTTTTTATATTGCCAAAACAGGGCGTCCTGGCCCGGTATTGGTGGACATTCCCAAGGATGTGACTGATCCGAGCATGCGGGTTCCCTATGAATACCCGAAAAAAGTCAGCATGCGCTCATATAAACCCGTTGAAAAGGGCAATACCCGCCAGGTACGAAAAGCGGTGGAGCTGATGGTCAAAGCACAGCGTCCGGTTGTTTATACCGGTGGCGGCGTGGTTTTGGGTGAGGCTTCTGATGATCTGCGCAAACTCATCAAGCATACGAATTTTCCCGTCACCAATACGCTCATGGGCTTGGGTTCTATCGCTGCCTCAGACAAGAATTTTCTGGGCATGCTGGGCATGCACGGTACTTATGAAGCCAATATGGCGATGCATGAGGCTGACCTCATCATTGCTATCGGGGCGCGTTTCGATGATCGTGTGACCGGAAAACTGGCGCAATTCTGTCCAAATGCAAAAATTGTTCATGTGGATGTTGATCCAGCGTCTATTTCCAAGAATGTTCGGGTAGATGTGCCCATTGTAGGGCAGGTAAAACCGGTCATTAAAGATATGTTGAAGTTTTTGCAGGAGCGAAAAACTTCTCCTGATGCCGCGGCGCTCAAGGAATGGTGGAGTCGGATAAATACCTGGCGCAGTGTTGATTGCTTGAACTATGTCAACTCTGACAAGGTGATCAAACCTCAGTATGCCATCGAGACGCTGCACAAAGTGACCAAACGTCGGAATTTCTATCTGACCTCGGATGTTGGTCAGCATCAGATGTTTGCTGCGCAATTCTATCCCTTTGAAAAGCCGCGTCGCTGGATCAATTCCGGTGGTTTGGGCACGATGGGGTTTGGTTTGCCCGCAGCCATGGGAGTGCAACAGGCTTTTCCAAAGGCGTCGGTTGCCTGTGTTACGGGTGAGGCAAGTATCCAAATGTGTATTCAGGAGCTGGCAACCTGTTCCCAATACAATTTGCCGCTCAAGATTGTATTGCTGAACAATGGCTATATGGGCATGGTGCGCCAGTGGCAGGAATTCTTTTATGACAAGCGCTATTCCCATTCTTATGTAGATGCGTTGCCGGATTTCGCCAAATTGGCAGAAACCTATGGTCATGTGGGTATGACCATCGAAGATCCAGCGGATTTGGAAGCTGCCTACAAGGAAGCATTCAGCATGAAAGACAGATTGGTGTTCATGAACGTGATCATCGATCCTGAAGAAAATGTTTATCCCATGATCGAAGCGGGCAAGGGGCATCACGAAATGCATATGTCTCCGCATCTTTCTGCAGAAAGGGAGCTGGCATGATGAGACACATTATCTCGGTACTGATCGAAAACGAGGCAGGAGCTCTGGCGCGGGTATCTGGTTTGTTTGCGGCGCGTGGTTATAACATTGAATCATTGACTGTTGCACCTACGGAAGATGCGACCTTGTCGCGCATGACCTTGGTAACCTACGGCGATGAAATGATCATCGAGCAAATCATTAAGCAACTCAACAAGTTGGTAGATGTGGTGAAATTGCTCGATCTTTCAGATGGCCCGCATATCGAGCGGGAGCTGATGATGGTGAAAGTCAGGGCGGAAAAAGGCAATCGCGAAGAAATGAAGCGTATGGCCGATATTTTCCGCGCCAATATTATTGATGTTACCGATTGTAGCTATACCATTGAATTGACTGGTGCGGGTGATAAGCTGGATGCTTTCCTCATGGCGGTAAATGAAGATCTGATCATGGAAGTGGTACGCTCTGGTCCTTTGGGGATATCTCGCGGCGTCAAAGGGCTAGGCTTGTAAACATCGCCCTTATACTTAATTTTTGTCTGACTCCTCTGTGAGTAAGACAAGTAATTCTAACGATAAATATTGTAGGTAATAATCATGAGTATAAATGTTTGCTATGACAGGGATTGTGATATTTCACTAATCCAGAACATGAAAGTCACCATTATCGGCTACGGTTCCCAAGGACATGCCCACGCCAACAATCTTAAAGATTCTGGTGTAGACGTGGTTGTTGGTCTACGTCCGGGTTCTGCTTCAGCAGTTAAAGCAGAGAATGCTGGATTGACGGTGAAATCTATTGATGAAGCAGTAAAAGGAGCTGACCTGGTTATGATATTGGCTCCTGACGAGCACCAGTCTGTTCTCTATAAGGATGTTATTGAGCCGAATATCAAGGAAGGTGCAGCATTGGCATTCGCTCATGGCTTTGCCATTCATTACAACCAGATCGTTCCTAGAGAAGACCTGGATGTGATCATGATCGCTCCTAAAGCACCCGGACATACGGTACGCAGTGAATTTGAAAAAGGTGGTGGTATTCCTGACTTGGTTGCCATTTATCAAGATGCAACAGGGGCTGCCAAGGCAGTTGCTTTGTCTTATGCTTCAGCCATCGGTGGTGGACGTACTGGCATTATTGAAACAACCTTCAAAGACGAAACCGAAACTGATCTGTTTGGTGAGCAAGCCGTTCTCTGTGGTGGCGCAGTAGAGCTGGTTAAAGCGGGTTTTGAAACACTGGTCGATGCAGGTTATGCGCCTGAAATGGCTTACTTCGAGTGTCTGCACGAATTGAAACTGATTGTGGATTTGATGTATGAAGGCGGCATTGCCAACATGAACTACTCTATTTCCAACAATGCGGAATATGGCGAGTATGTTACTGGACCCAAGGTAATCAATGACCAAAGCCGCAAAGCAATGAAAGATGCATTGCATGATATCCAGAGCGGAGAATATGCCAAGAAATTTATCCTGGAAGGGGCGACCAATTACCCTTCCATGACCGCTTATCGCCGTTTGAATGCAGCCCATCCCATCGAAGAAGTGGGTGAGCAGTTGCGCTCCATGATGCCCTGGATCAATAAGATCGTTGATAAGAGCAAGAATTGATATCAATCTCTTTTGACCCCAAAAAAAACCGGCTAAGCGCCGGTTTTTTTTGGGGTCATAATTAATCTGTAGAAGGACCAAACCTGGGGTAGTCGCTACCCGGAGGCAAAGAAAAAGGTATGTCCTCCGAGCAACGGGTCAGAGGCAGGATCAACAGTGAAGGCCGAGCACCTCTACCAATCGGGATCATGCGCAAAACGGCATCCTGACAGTTGTCTCCGTTCACATCAGCAAAATCAACAGAAAGAATACGATAGCCCGGTGCCTTCTTGGCTTTGGTACAACGTAGCCCCATGCCTGTGTGATAGATGTACCCCCTGAACAAGCCGTTTTCAAAACGGCAGTCTTCGAGTTTTTCACGTTGCTCTTGATGCATGGACATGGGCATGCTCTCCATGAACATGGAAAAATTCGGCATACCTGGCATGGAGGGGGGACAGGCACTTGGGTTGCGTAGTAATAAATCCAGATCGCAACCAGGTCGCAGAGGTAAATCACTGATTTTGGCATTATAAAAATCATAGTTGCTGACAAAATCCTTATCGGCATGACCAGAATATTTGTGAAGAAAATTCAGGTATCGACAGTCATCGTCTGCTTTGATCCACATGCGTCTTTCAATGCGGTTTCCCCAATGGCCATTCCCTTCAAGCAGGCTGCTATTCAGTTTTCCGCAATCTTGCGGAATATTGAATGTGGCTTTTGTGTGTCGCGAGAGAGGAAGGGTAATCTGGTATTCCTGTACTTTTTTCCCCGTGTAAGGAGCCGTGAAGTAGGGCTTTATTTCATGAGAGGCATGGGCGGTAGCCAGAAAACAAGCGAAAGACAGAGTCAATATCAATGAACGGTAGAAGTGCTTACTTTTCATTTTTACCTCCATCATTTTTCTTTGCATTGGCAAGCTGTTGCTTACTGATTAACTTGATCATGCGTCGACTCAAATCTGCTGTGAGATTGGAAAAAATTCTTGCTGATATCAGTGGCCGGTGGCGCATGGTACGTTCGATGCCTTCGCGGGTAAGCACCAGTACGGTACTGTGTTCGGTTACCTTGGCATCTGTTTTTCTTGGTATGTTGGCAAATAATGCTACGTCGCCAAACACATCGCCAGGGAAAAATTGTTCCAATACGTTACAACTGTCATTGTTACCCGGAAGACAGACTTCTACTTTACCCGTCAATAAAACAAATAACTCGGTACTAACCTCGTTGCGGCGGAACACCAAATCTCCGACAGAATACTCCACCATTCTGCCAGATAAAATAAATTGCCTGATTTGCCAAGGTTTCAGATTTCTAAAAAGCGGGCTTTTTTCCAATACCTTCTTGCGCAGACGAAGCGAGAGGATGTCCCAAATTGTCACCAGTCGTAAAGATGAAACAGCAAGGGGTGTGATAATGAAATCGGCGATAAGTGCGGTGGCGATGACCAATGCGCCCAGGGCGCCAAACTGGATGATGGGTTCAAAGCTTGCCTGAGTGAAAACCAGGAAACCAGCAATAAGTGCAATTGAGGTCGAAACCACAGGCAGGGCTTCGCCGTAGATCGTATGCTCCATGGCGCTGTTGTGACTTTTTCTGGCTTTGAGTTCCCGATTGTAGCGCAGCATGAAATGCAGGGTATCATCTACGGCAATACCAATGGCGATTGCGGCGGCCATGGTTGTGCCTATATTCAATGGAATATCCATGTATCCCATGAACCCAAACATGACGATTACCGGGAAAAAATTGGGTAGGGCGGCAAGTAAACCAACTTTCAATTCGGTGAAAAGCAGACCGATGATCAGTACAATTATGACCAATAAGATAGCAATGGATTTCAGTTGTCCGCTGATCATGGCGTTGGTTGCCGAGAGAGTCAGAACTGAATCGCCCGTAATCCGGGCATTCAAGCCGGCATCCAGATTGTGATCGATAAATGTTTGCAGATCCTTCAATGCCAGCTCAAGTTTTTCACTGGACTCTATATCGTGTCGTACCAGAATCCTGGCACGACTGAAGTCTTCCGAAATATAGGCTTTTACGTCCTTGTAATTGAGAAAAATCATGAGTTCAGTAATGATGTCGTCTGATTCAGGCATCATGGATTCGTCCAGCTCTTGAAATGCACCGTTCAACAAAGACAGGTAGTCGGCAAAAGAAGTGCTGGAATCTGACCAGCCTTTTTCAAGAATGTATTTTTGGATTTCTTCCAGCTCTTCCAGATAACGTACTTTCAGAAAAGTATCTTCGATGCCTGAATCAACGATGATTGACAGAGTCTCTAAACCGGCAAGGTTTTCATTGATGATTTCAATTTTCTGCCGAATTTCCGAATCTTCTCCCAAGCTGTCAATGGCATTGTGGTTGATGTGAATGCGGGGAATTCCAATGATGGCGACCAATGTCCAGCCAAGAAAAAAAGCGATAATGGTGCGGCGATATTTCCACAGCCACTCCCAATAACGTTTTGCCATCAAACGGGTTTTGCCGCTGTAGACTCTGGCTTTTCCATCCAGCTGCCATTTTCCTGCCAGGGATAGAATTGAAGGAATGAGGATAATGGTGGCAAGAAAATTAAGGGCAAGTCCTGTCGATGCCACCAATCCAAACTGCCACAGAACTTCGATTTTACTCAGTCCGACAGAAAGAAAGCCAAGATAGGTGGTAATGAAGGTCAATAAAACAATACTGCCCATGCGACGAGCCATGTGCTTCAGGGCGGCAGGGGCGTCCAGACCAGCTTTTTGTCCATGACGGAATTCAGACAGCAGGTGTATATCTTCGGTAGAGCCAACGATTATCAGCAATATGGGGATAATAGACGTGACCACGTTGATCGGGATGTCGGCGGCACCCATGAATCCAAACGTCCATAAAATACTGAAGCTTGCCGTGAGTATGGGTAACAGAATATCAATCACCTGGCGCAGTAACAAAAACAGGGCGATCAGTAGAGCGGCTACGGCAAGGGGAAATAAATGGGTTTGCTCGGCACGTATCCGTTCTGCTATTTCAGTGCGAACCTGGGGGAAACCTATGGAGAATGTAGTGTTGTAAAATGGTCTTAGTTCCGTCGCTAACTGCTCCAGATCACGAGTGATGGTTTCGTCGTTCCAATTATCACCGTCTTTTTGTTGCTTTAATACGATGGCTACCGCCATGGCATCTTTCTCAGGGGCAACCAGAATATTCCTCAAAAAGGGATTGTTACGAGCTTCTGCGAGAATATGTTGTGCTTGTTCGGGAGTTTCAGGTAGTTTGTCCAGATAGGGTTTTTTATCCAGATACCCATCCACAGTTTTGACCCAGGGTACGGAAAAAAGGCTTTCAACCCTTTCGACAAATGGCAGGGCTACGATCTTGGAAACAATTTTTTGTAATGCTTCTACTTTCTCGTGGACGAGAAGGTCTGTTGATTCCATGTACAGCAGGCTGATTTGTTCGTCGCCAAACATACTGCGGATCTGGCGGAAGAAGTCTTGTTCCTTATTGTTCTGAACTAGCATTTCGTTTGCCGAAATCCGGACTTCAAGTTTGTTGATCTGGGTGCTGGCAATTACGGAAATCAGCAGAATAATGCCCAAGCCTACCCAGGGGTGATTGGAAAAATAGCTGAGTAATCGGTTCATGAGCGCAGTTTTTCTATCGTCTTCGAATGTCGGTTGAGCACAATGATCTGCAAGCATATCAGATAATGGTGATGCTGGAATAATGACCATTCCAGATGTTGAACCCGGTGCTTGTTTCCCTTCGCTTCCGCAGGGCTTTGGGTTTCTTTATTCGATCAGGCTATACTTGCACTATGAAAGAAGAAAAAATTGAAACGACAGACATGGATTCTCACACCAGTCGGCGGGGTAGAGGTATTTACCTGTTGCCGAATCTGTTCACCACTGCGGCGTTGTTCTCGGGGTTCTATGCGGTGCTTGCGGCGATGAATTCTCAATTCGAGAAAGCGGCTATTGCCATATTTATTGCCATGATTCTCGATGGACTGGATGGCAGGGTTGCACGCATGACCAATACGCAAACGGCTTTTGGTGCGGAGTATGACAGTCTTTCAGATATGGTGGCATTTGGTTTGGCGCCAGCATTGGTAATGTACGAATGGGCGTTGAGCTCCCTGGGAAAACCGGGTTGGTTGGCTGCGTTTGTCTATACCGCAGGTGCTGCATTGCGGCTGGCTCGTTTCAACTCAAAGCTGGATGTAGCAGACAGCCATTATTTTCAAGGTCTGCCCAGCCCCTCGGCAGCGGCTATCGTTGCCGCCAGTGTTTGGCTGGCAGTCGACAGTAATATCGCGGGAACAAATGTGGCCATTGTTGCTGGCTTGATTACAGGGGGCTGTGGATTGTTGATGGTCAGCAATGTTCGTTACAACAGTTTCAAACATATAGACTTGAAAGGGAAAATACCTTTCATTGCGGTTGTGGGAATTGCACTGGTTTTCGCCATTATTCTTATGCAACCCCCTCTGATTCTTTTTCTTGTGTTTGCGTTGTATGCCCTGTCCGGTTTGGTAACAGCGCTACGTGCAGCTATAAAACGGTAAGAAGTTGTACTATCGTGTCGATTATCAACCTAGGGGAGAAAAGATGCGATCGATGACACAAGGCCGCCTGCGATGAAGGATGTAAGCCTGGTCGCAAACTCAGTATTGGTGCTGGTTGCCTTGGTTTGTACGGTGCTTTTGGTTCGCAGAAGCATTGGGGTTTCCAACGAGTTTCAAAAGAGCTGGTGGAATGTGATCGGTGGTTTGATGTGCGCCGATGTGGGATTGCTACTCAACGTCTCCCGACACTTCAATTGGTCGTCTTATTCTCTGATTCTGGGCGCAACCGATACCAATGTCATTATCAGAACATTGTTCTATATTCTCTGTATTCTGCTGGTGTTCAATGGTGTACGCCAATGGTATCCATTGATTTTGTCTGTACAGCGTAAGGGTGTGCAGCAAGCGAGGTTGTATAAAAAACTGGTTGAAGAAGCCAACAGCATATTTCTGCGTTGGGATCGCAAAGGAAAGATCGTCGCCATCAATCGTTTCGGAGAAGAGCTGTTTGGTTACCCCAGAAATGAATTGATTGGAAAACCGGTGGTGGGAACTTTGGTGCCGAAAACGGATGCTGGAGATTCCGGTCTGGAGCAGATGATAGACAATATCAGGCAACATCCCGAAGACTTCAGGGACAACGAGAATGAAAATATCACCCGAGACGGCCGCAGGGTTTGGATAGCATGGAGAAACGCATATATCTCTGAAGGTGAAAATGGCGAGATGGAGTTGTTGTCTATCGGGGTTGATATGAGCGCACGCAAGCGAGTGGAGGAAGCCATTTGTGCGTTGGCAGCTTCTATAAATGCTCCTGAAAGAGGAGGAGGCAGGCTGGGAGAGACCATGCGTTATCTCGCAAATGCTTATAGTGCTAAATACGCGTTCTATTCTACCTATGCGAATAAAGAAAAAACCAAACTCCGCGTGCTGGCATTGTGGGATGGAAACGAGGTCAGTAGTGATTTGGTTTATGATATTGAAGGGACGCCTTGTCGAGATGTGTTGCTGGGAAATATTGAAGTCATTGAAAAGGATCTTACCAAGCGCTACACCTCAGATTCCACGCTCAGGGAATGGGGCGTAGAGAGTTATTTTGGTACGGTTCTGAAGGATTCCAGTGGAGAAATAACCGGCTTGATATCGGTGATGGATGTGCGTCCCATGTTCTTCCCGGAATGGAGTCGTTCAGTATTGCATGTGTTTGCAGAGCGCATCAGTGGTGAACTGGAGCGCAAGGAAGCGGAGGAAAGTATTTATTGGCTGGCTCATTACGATTCTTTGACCGGCTTGCCAAATCGGGTGTTGTTTCATGATCGGCTTGAGCAAGCCATCGCCCACGCATCCCGAAACAATCAGTACCTAGCGTTACTGTTTCTCGATCTCGATCGTTTCAAGCATGTCAATGACAGTGTTGGCCATGCTGGTGGCGATATTCTCCTCAAGGAAGTGGCAACTCGATTGCAGAGCAGTGTGCGCAAGTCTGATACGGTAGCGCGTACCGGAGGCGACGAATTCATCGTTTTGCTGTCTGATATTGCAACTGAAAAAGACACTTTGCGAGCAACAGACAAGTTGGCAGCCAAGATGGTGGAAGCGATAGCGGAACCTTTTTATATCGATGGTCTGGAATTCTATGTTTCCGTGAGTATTGGTATCACCATTTTCCCCGTGGATGGGAATAACATGGATTATCTGGTGAGAAATGCAGATGTTGCCATGTACCATGCCAAGAACAGGGGAAGAAACCGCTACGAATACTATCAAGCTTACATGAACGAGATTACCGAAAAGCGCAGTCGCATGGAAAGCGAATTGCGCGTTGCTATTGCTCGTGAGCAGCTGGCTTTGCATTACCAACCGATTGTTGATGTAAAAACCGGTAAGGTTTTATGGTTTGAAGCGCTGTTGCGCTGGCAACACCCTGAACTGGGTGAGGTTATGCCGGAAGATTTTATTTCTCTGGCAGAAGAAACGGGCTTGATTTTGCCCATTGGAGAATGGGTTGTTGAAGAAGCCTGTCGACAGCTTCACCTCTGGCGAGAGCAAGAATTTCCTGTCGATACCATCGCCATCAACTTGTCCATGCGCCAACTGGAACGCCCGGGCTTGCTCGCTCTGCTGGATAAAGTGACTACAGAGCATAAAATTCAGGCATCTCAGTTGATATTGGAAATAACTGAAAGCATGTTGATGGAAGAACCTGAATCTACCTTGCCCATTGTCCAGGCATTATCTGAAAGAGGATACAATCTAGCCATGGATGATTTTGGAACCGGCTACTCCTCTTTTGGACAACTGCAGCAGCTGGATGTGGATGCTCTGAAAATTGATCGTTCATTTGTCGCCCAGCTTGAAGAGCAAGGCAGTACCTCCAGTATTGTTGCTGCCATTATTGGTATGGCAGGTGAGTTGGGAATGCGGGTTGTGGCTGAAGGTGTTGAAAATCAAGCGCAAATGGCATTTCTTGAGCAACAGGGATGTGATTTGATGCAAGGATTTCATTTGGGTTACCCCATGTCGGCTTCAGAATGCGAAAATTTTATTCGCATGGAGAAACCTCCTTGGCATGAATCCATAACTTAGGTTATAGTCGATTTATAATTCTAGTGTTACTATTTAAATTATGATTTTCCAAGCCATACTTCACGGTTTTTTGTGTGAATCGGTAAGTTCTTACCGAGGCTTGCTCCTGCCTGTTGGTCTGCTGCTGCCCTGATGGGCAATCAAACTACTCCTGCCCTGGCGAGGGCAAAGCAACGCAACCAATCAAAACAAAACCTGGAAGTCCCAACAAAATGGGATGGAGCTATGTGATGAGCAGTGACAAATTAATCATTTTTGATACAACCTTGCGCGACGGCGAACAAAGCCCCGGCGCGTCCATGACCCGTGAAGAAAAAATCCGTATTGCCAAAAAACTGGAATTGATGCGGGTAGATGTCATCGAGGCAGGCTTTCCCATTGCCAGTGAAGGTGATTTTGAGGCAGTGAAGAGTGTGGCTGAATCCGTCAAGGATTCTACAATCTGCGGATTGGCAAGAGCCCTGGAAAAAGACATTGATCGGGCAGGGGAAGCGCTCAAGCCCGCCAATTCTGCGCGTATTCATACCTTTATTGCCACCTCGCCCATACACATGCAGCAAAAACTGCGTATGCAACCTGAGCAAGTGGTTGAACAGGCCGTGTGGGCGGTGAAACGTGCGCGCAAATATACGGACAATGTGGAGTTTTCGGCTGAAGACGCGGGACGCTCCGAAATGGACTTCTTGTGCCGAATTGTAGAAGCAGCAATCACTGCGGGTGCCACCACCATCAATATCCCCGATACTGTGGGTTACAACTTACCTCATCAGTTTGGCGATGCCATAAAGACCCTCATTGAACGCGTGCCAAATTCGGATAAAGCGGTGTTCTCCGTTCATTGTCACAATGACTTGGGATTGGCAGTAGCCAACTCCTTGTCTGCCGTGCTGAATGGCGCACGGCAGGTTGAATGCACCATCAATGGTCTGGGAGAAAGGGCAGGAAATGCTTCTTTGGAAGAAGTGGTAATGGCGGTGCGTACCCGTCAGGATGTCTTTCCTTGCAATACAACCCTGGATTCCACCCAAATCGTATCTTCCTCGAAACTGGTATCCAGCATTACGGGATTTCCGGTACAGCCCAACAAGGCGATTGTTGGTGCCAATGCGTTTGCCCATGAATCCGGCATTCATCAGGATGGTGTACTCAAAAATCGTGAAACCTACGAAATTATGCGTGCCGAGGATGTGGGTTGGTCACACAACCGTATGGTCATGGGCAAACACTCCGGGCGCAATGCATTTCGTACTCGCTTGAAAGAGTTGGGAATCGAATTCGGCTCCGAAGAAAAGCTCAATGCCGCGTTTTCCCGTTTCAAGGCTTTGGCAGACAAGAAGCATGAGATCTTTGATGAAGACTTGCAGGCGGTGGTCTCCGAATCAGTGCATGCCTTACATGATCCACTCATCAAATTGGTATCGCTCAAAGTCTGTACAGAAACAGGTGAGACGCCAACGGCAGATGTGGTGTTATCAGTGGATGGGGAAGAAAAAGCCGTTTCGGCATCGGGTGCAGGGCCAGTAGATGCTGCTTTCCAGGCAATTGAATCGCTGTTGGCTACAGGCGCCAAATTGACCCTCTATTCTGTCAACAACATCACCAGCGGTACTGATTCCCAGGGCGAGGTTACCGTGCGCCTGGAAAAGAATGAACAGATGGTGAATGGTCAGGGTGCAGATACCGATATTGTGATTGCTTCCGCCAAAGCCTATATCAATGCGGCAAACCGTTTGATGACACCAGAGGATCGAGAGCATCCTCAGGTGGGAGACGTTTAATAGATGGATGCCAGCCGTCGCCAGCAATATCTCGATGCCATGGGAATTACCCGTTATGTCATGCGAGAGGCGGCGGCTGGGTCTGATCCTGTTCCATCCCCGCCGCAGCAACCGCCTGTGGCGCAACAAGCTGACACACAAACAGCAAGCCTTAATCCGCCGCCTCAACAGCCAACAGAGCCACCCGTCAGTTGGGAATTGCTCAAGCAACAGGTGGCTTCCTGTCATGCGTGTGAATTGCATCGCAGTCGCACTCAAACAGTGTTTGGGGTTGGCAACCAATCTGCGCAATTGATGATTGTAGGGGAAGCCCCTGGTGCAGATGAGGACCGACAGGGCGAGCCTTTTGTCGGTCGGGCAGGGCAGTTGCTGAATGCCATGCTACGCGCCATTGGTCTGGAGCGTGACGCTGTATATATCGCCAACGTACTTAAATGCCGACCACCCGGAAACCGCAACCCGTCAGCAGAGGAAGCCGCCAAATGCCAGCCGTTTCTGCAACAACAATTGTCACTGTTGCAGCCTAAATTGATGCTCGCAGTGGGCGGTGTGGCAGCGCACAGTTTGTTGCAGACGGATGAAGCCGTAGGGCGCTTGCGTAGTCGTATCCATTATTATGGAGATGATCGTATCCCGTTGTTGGTTACCTATCATCCGGCATACCTGCTGCGTCGCCCCGAAGAGAAGGCGAAAGTATGGCAGGATCTGCAAAAGCTGCATGGATTGCTGCAAGAGGGCTGATCATGTTGACCGCAAGATCCATTCAGGAAGCGGATTTGAACACCGTTCTGGAAATAGAAAACCAGGTATATACCCACCCTTGGAGCCTGAATATCTTTCTCGATTGCTTGCGCGGTAGTTATCACTGCCAAGTATATGAATATGAACAAGATATTCTGGCATACTCCATAGTATCCGTGGTTGCTGGAGAAGCGCATTTGCTCAATTTGAGCGTGCATCCGCAGCATCAGGGAAAAGGTCTGGGGCGAGAGGTCTTACAGCAGATCATTCAGTTTGCACGTGAGCGGCATGCAGACACCCTGTATTTGGAAGTTCGAGTTTCCAACCATGCAGCGCGTAATCTCTATGAATCTGAGGGATTCAACGAGATTGGGCAGCGTTTCAACTATTATCCAACCACATCAGGTCGGGAGGATGCACTGGTATTTGCGCGTCCTTTGTTGTAGCGTATAAGAAATGACTAATAAACCCGAGGGTAATTCGACATGGCTGAAGATGACAAGGAAAAGAAGGTAGTCAAAAAAGTGGCAAAGAAAAAAGTTGCCAAAAAGAAGACAGCGAAGAAAAAAACCACAAAAAAGAAAGTGGTTAAGAAAGTCGCAAAGAAAAAAGTGTCGAAAAAGGCGGTGAGCAAAAAAGTCACGCCTGCCAAGTCGACGGCCAAACCTGACGCGAAAACTTCGGAACAAAAAGATCCCGTGGTTGCCGTTTCACCCAGCCCATCAAAAAAAGATGATGCATCTGCGCCAGCAACTCCCGCTGAAAAACAGTCGCCAAAAGCGCTGCCAGAAGAGAAAAAAGCGGCAGCCCCTGTTACCGCCCAAAAGCCCGCGCCTGTGGTAGAAGAAAAGGAAGAGAGTGCTGCCTGGTGGTTGAATGTGGTGCTGTTGCTGGTAATACTGGCAATCGCAGGACTATTGTACGTCCTCATGCAGCAAGGTTCTCTTAAAGGCATGAATATGGATAAGATATGGTCCTATTTTTCACCCCCGGAAGCGGTTGTGGTTGAGGCATCTGTCGCACCCGCCACAACAGAACCCGTGGTTGTCGTAGAGACAGAAGTTGTTGAAGTGATTGTAGAACCCGCAGTCGAGGAAACAGAAAATACAACCCCAGAGGCTGGTTTGAAAGCCTTGCCTGTGGATCAACAGCAACTTTTATGGGAAGCATTGATGTTGCCTCCTGATAATCAGTAACAGGGCAGCTCTATGAAATCAGGCTTTCTCAATGTTCTTGCCGCCCTGGTGCTGATGATACTGGGGATATTGCTGTATTTTTCAGCGTCGGCATTTTTTAATGTGCTGGTTATCCCATTGCTGCAAGGTTTTTCACCCCAGCAGGCAGATAACATGATTGCCTTGGCATTGGTTATTATTTCCTTGTTGGCATCCCTGATTGCCGGATTTTTCTCTGTTTTTCTGTTTGAAATGGCGGGGGGTGGTTATCGTCCCCTGGCCATGGGCGTGGTCTTTTCTATGCCCGTGGTTCTGGTGCAAGTCTATGCCATCATTGCCGGGGATATGCCAAAGGCAATGACCATGATTTACCTGCTGGAAAGCCTGATGATCGTACTGGCGTATATCATCACCGCGTTTGTAGGACGCTGGGTGGCACGACGTTTTTTCTCCAACCCAACAGATGCCGAACCTGTAACGGCAACATCAGGCTCTGAATAACTGTCAGCGAGAATACAGCCCGGTAATACGACTTTCTCCCAAGGCATGTTTGTTTATCAGATCAAACACCTGGGTTGGTGATGCATTTTTATCCAAGGGTAGGATCTCTACATCGAGGGCATAGAGTGTGAACGGGTAGTGATGGACGCCATGCCCCTTGGGAGGGCAAGGCCCTCCATAACCCTGGGTGCCAAAATCTGTTTTGGATTGAACTGCCTGTTCGGGCATGAGACCTGATGCCGGATCACCTGCATTCGCAGCCAAGCTTCTCGTGTCCCGGGGAATATTGAATACCACCCAATGCCACCACCCACCATCCCGTGGAGCATCGGGATCATGAACCGTCAGCGCAAAACTTTTTGTTCCAGAAGGAATGTCCTTCCAGCGCAGTGCCGGCGATGTATTGCCACCCTCACAGCCATAGCCAATATATTCCTGTTGTTTTTTCATGCGTACCTGATTGAAGATGTCGCTGCTTTGCAGCTCCAGCGCCAGACTGGTTTGCGTGCAGACAGCCAGCAAACAGCCAAGTAAAAATGGTGTTGGATTTGGCATATGGATATGTCCCCTTATATGATGCCTGAACCTGTGGTTTCAGGGCGGATGCAAAGCGCTTGTTTGGTTTATAGCACAAAAGTGTTGGGTTCTGGAATAGCTGTGAAGGGGGATATTTGCAGATATACCTTAGGGCATCTCTAATAATGTCATTCCGGCGCAGGCCGGAATCTATAACCCATTGATTTTGCGATACGTCATCTTGTACTGATACTGCCCACTCACATAATGATGCTTTTATGCTCCTATTGTGAACAAATCACCGGGAAAGCCCAGCTGGATTCAGCCCCATTTCATATTGGACAAGGCTGTCATTGTACATATGGACATGCTTGCGGTAACATTCCATGGTGTTATTAAGGATATTGAGTTTTTCAAGCATTGACAGTTAGTTATGACAAATTGGTTGAATAGCAAGCTGGCGCTGATCAGTGCATCCATCCAACATCATAAATCTTCCTTGGGTGGTGAGGATATGCCAGAGTACAAATGAGAACGGCCATTTTTTACTCAGGGGTACGTAGAATCTGTATAACCCAATATCGAAGGAAACTGTCTAATTACATGTTATCTTTTTGAAATCTAGGAGGTTTATGATGGGAGTAGTAAAGGATGTAGGGCGTATTGCAGCAGGTTCTTATGCTTGGTACCGCTGGAGAAATATGAATGGAATGCAGCGCTTTGCATTAATATTATTTATTCCGATATTTTTGAGTGCAATCACGGCTGCTACATCACTAGCAAACAAATATCCGATAGAAGCGATTTCGATTTCTATTGGACTTCTCTTA
>CAYXOS010000030.1:13802-22250 GCA_964467115.1 uncultured Sedimenticola sp. | reverse complement strand
TTTGTGCCAGCCGGGCGATCAGTTCTTCGACTTTCTTGCCCACCACCATCATCATATCCGCCAATTCGTCGATGACAACGACGATATAAGGCATGTGAATCAGTGCTGGTGCAGTTTCCGGTTCGTTTTCCGTCAGCCCTGTGGGATCCGGTTTCCACAACGGATCAGGAATACTTTCCCCTGCTTTCTCTGCATCTTTGATCTTTTTGTTATAGCCTCCGATACCCCGCACGCCCAGGGCAGCCATGAGGCGGTAGCGGCGTTCCATTTCCCCCACACACCAGCGCAAGGCATTGGCTGCTTCTTTCATATCAGTGACCACGGGGGTCAACAAATGGGGTATGCCTTCATAAACAGACAACTCCAACATTTTCGGGTCAACCATGATCAATCGCACTTCATCGGCTTTCGCCTTGTACAACAGACTCAGAATCATGGCATTGATCGCCACAGATTTACCCGACCCCGTGGTACCAGCAATCAAGGCATGGGGCATTTTTGCGAGGTCTGCCACCACGGGACCACCAGAGATATCTTTTCCCAACACCAGAGTCAGGGGCGATTTGGATTTGTCATAAGCTTCCGAGCACAGTACTTCACTCAGATATACCATTTCCCGGTGTTCATTGGGAATTTCCAGTCCGATGGTGGATTTTCCCGGAATCACCTCGACCACACGCACAGAAATCACCGACAATGAGCGCGCCAAATCCTTGGACAAATTACTGATCTTGCTAGCCTTTGTTCCTGGCGCCAACTGCAGTTCAAACAAGGTGACAACAGGCCCCGGGTGCACTGCAACCACTTCAACAGCAATACGAAAATCTTCCAGCTTGCGTTCGACCAAACGTGACAACGCCTCCAGTGCCTCTTCGGAATAGCCATGTTCGGTATGCTGGGGCTCATCCAGCAGAGAAAGCGCTGGCAACTCGGAATTGGGTTCAGGTTCAATCAGGGAGATCTGTTTTTCTTTCTCCACCCGAACACTGGGAACGACTTTAGTCACTTCTGCCGCGATCTTCGGCGGCTTGCGCTCCTTGATACGTTGTTGCTCTTTTTTCCTTGCCTCTCCGCGTTCCTGGCGCATTTGCTTGGCTGTTTTCGGTGCTGGTTCTTTTTTCTCCAAACCTTTGGTGATACGACGGAAACCATTGAGCACCAACCCGCCAATTCCATCCATGATCGCCAACCATGAAATACCGCTGAACAAGGTAAAGCCGATCAGAAACAATGCCAGTAAAAACAGACTGCTACCCGCGGTGCTCACTGCATTGACCATCACCGATTGCAACGCCTGCCCCAGTATCCCACCCGCGCCTTCTGGCAAGGCTGTATCTGCAGTGACATGCATGGTTGCCAAACCACTTCCCGCCATCAGGGTGATAAAAAAGCCCAACCAGCGAAAAACCAGCAACTGATAGTCGATATCCTTGTTTTCCTGCCGATCCCGAAACAGCAGCCAGCCACTCCACAACACGATCACAGGCACAAGATAGGCAAGATAGCCAAACAACGTCAGTAACACACTGGCAAACCAGGAACCTGCACGCCCTCCCATGTTCTCGGGAATATCCCTGGCACCAACAAATGACCAACCAGGATCTTGGGGAGAAAAGGTGAGCAATGACAGGAAAAAATACGCACTGATTGCCAATAACAGCAGAAAAGCGCCTTCTTTCAATCGTTTATTTAGGGTTTGATGCACGAGATGAGTTTATAAAATCAATATGTTAGGTAAAAATTCTAGAGTATTTTAGCAGATAATTTCAACGCAAGTGCGTTTCAGTGAGTGAATGCAGATGGACTAAGCTGATCTATCCATGAACTTGCATCTCACACCTGATATTATCCAATTTGATTCAGGTTGAATGGGCTACAATACCTCAAATACCCCAACCAATACAGCCTGCTGATGTTTTCCCGCTACCGACGATACCGCACCTTGCAAACCCTGCGCCATCATGGGCTACCCGATCATCTGTGGCGAAAAATTCGCAAGGATCTATATTTGTTGCGAGGGTTGGATCCTCATCAAGCAGCCTCACTACGCAAACTCACCACCCTGCTGTTGCATGAGAAAAACATTCATGGTGTGCAGGGGTTGCGTATGACCCTGGAAATGAGAACCATCATCATCAGCCAGGCATGCCTGATGATCCTGAACCTCAACCCATCCAGTTTCGATGGCTGGAACGAGCTCATCGTCTACCCGGGAGCCTTCAAAGTAGAACGTACCATCACTGATGAATTCGGAATTTCTCACCAACAAGCCTCACCCTTGAGTGGAGAAGCCTGGCAAAATGGTCCCCTGATTCTGTCCTGGGATGATGTGCAACGTGACAGTTTTACCCCGCACTCTGGCAGTCATGTCGTCATTCACGAATTTGCTCACAAACTGGATGCGCTCAATGGCAGGGTAAATGGCATGCCACCGCTTCACCCCAATATGTCCATCGAGAAATGGAGTGAAGTATTGAGCAACGCCTACGCTACATTACAAAAAGATCTAGCCCGGGGAAAATATTGCATCAACCCCTATGCCGCAACGAATCCAGCAGAGTTCTTTGCCGTTTTAAGTGAGTATTTCTTTACTGCCCCACAAATCTTGAAGCAGGTATGTAACGACGTTTACAAACAGTTGGCGCTATATTATCGACAGACACCAGTCCTCACTCGGGACAAGTGACTACAAAATCATCATCCTCATATTCGAATATCGGTTCGAATACCTGTTTCCCGTGCATGTTGATACGCCTGTAGTATTTTCTGGTGCGATGGCTTCCAGGCACTACCTGCACGCTTCTTGGCTTCTTGTGCCAGGGACACGGCATCTTCAAAACGATTTTCCTCATACGCCAGATGTGCAGGCAACAAGGTTTCAGAGGGATCCACCGTACCGAATTCGGATTCCTCTGGCATGTATTTTCGTGCCATATCCGGTTGATGCAAATTGAGATATGCTGCCGCCAGGCGTTTGTGCGCCTGTAATCGAGCATACTGCAAACCCTCCTGCTGCAGTTTTGGCAAATAGTCCAGCAATAGCTTCAATCCCTGTTCATCGCCCTCTAAAGACATACTGATCGATGCCAGATTGATGGTAGTCAGGGCATATCCTTCCGTTTTACCCAAACGCTCAAATACGGGTAACAACGCCAGATAGACTTCACGAGCTTTTTCAAGTTCACCCGCCCTTACCAATAAACCTGCCTGCTGAGAGCGGGTAATGGCGGCAAACTGCAGATTGCCCAACTTGTCGAATATGGTTTCTGCCCGGGCATAATAGAGCGCGGCTTTTTCTTCATTATTGACCGACATATAAAGGTTGCCAATATTAAACAATGCCATTCCAATACCGGGCTTGTAGGCCGCTTTTTTGTACAAAAGCAGTGCTTGATCCAGGTAGGTTTTTGCTTCAGGGATTTTCCCACTTGCCTGATAGCTGGTACCAATATTCATGGATTCGGCCGCTTCCGCCAGGGGATCATTCAGCGCCCTTGCCAATACCAGGAGGGATTCTGAAGTGCGACGGGATTCCAGCAATTTACCCGTGGCATATTGCAGATTCGATTGAACATGTAACGCCGCATAACGAATATCGTTGGGTAAATCCGGTAACTTGATGAGTTCATCAATCAGTTTTTGCGCTTGCTCAATTTCGTTGGTTCGGTAGTATGCATCCGCCAGTTTTGCCTTTGCCCATGAAAAATCTGGCACCTTGAGCAAAGCAATATTCAAGTATTGCACCGCAGCTTTCGGGTCACCATTCAACAACTCATGGGTACCCAGAGCATATGCACGATTGGCGCCTGAATCGCTGGAGTAGGTATCCTGATTATCTATTGCCCATGGATTGGCTGGCAGCAATATTTTTGCCATGGCATTTGCCAGCACTGCACCTGCATCCACAATGGTATTTGACTGCACCTGACGCGAGGGTCGAACACCTTGGCGATCGATAACATGATATTCGATACGCGCCACCGGACTTGCCTGTACCAATTTCGCATATACCAATACATCACAACCCACAGCTGAGCAGATTCGCTTGAAATCAGCTAGCAAATGTTGGGCATCCGATTGATGTGCCGATTGTTCTTCATCCAGATAAGCAAGCAGTTTGTCTGTGCCAATCAGCCCAAGATCGTTATGGCGGGACAAGTTGTGATTGATCATATCCATCAATCCCAACCGCACCCAGTCATTGACCACATTGCCTGTTGCATTGTCGATGGGCAGCAACGCAACAGATGATGGAACAGGCGCTTCTTTTGACCACCAGAAATAGCCCGCAAGCGCCAACAAAACGATCACCACACCCGCAAAAAGTGCTGCCCGAAAACCTTTTCGCCACTGCAATTTACTGTTCTGCCCGACACTTGGCTGTACATGATCATCTACTGGTTGCGGTGCTTTCAGCCAACGCACCCCGACACCATGAATGGTTTTTATATACCGGGGTGAACGGCTGTCATCATTGAGAACCTTCCGACTGCGGGATATGAGCTGCGCCAATGCCCAATCACTGATTTGCTGATTGGGCCACAGGGTTTCAATAAGTTCATTTCTCGGGATGGTTTCTGGAAAACGCGCGATCAGAAGTTGCAGAAATTTTATGATCCGCAATTCGACTTCAAGTAACTCGCCATCCTGATAGAGCAAGCCCTTTTTAAAATCGAAGGTGAAATTGTCAAATTGAAGTTGATCGCTCAAACCATCTCCCAGATGAGAACAATTATCATGTTGAACTGATTATAGGACATCTGGGTCAGAAAACTACAACAGGGAAAGCAATGTTCATCCGATATAGGTAGCCCCGGGCAACAATTCCTCGGTAAATTCATCGGGCAATTCACCCAGCAACTTCATTCCTTCATCCAAAGGCATTTTCTTTTGCATCAACCCCTTCCCTTCTGGATACAAAAGCTCTACCACCATATCTTTGCCTGAAAGATAAAACTGCAGAATATTTTCAGCACCATCGAGAACCCCCAAATAATTGTCCTCGGCTGCCAATAGATGCTCAGCCAGGGGAACCAGACGATCGGCGGCGAGAAATTCCGGCTTGGTGGAGCTGATAGAAGAATCATGCACGAAATCACAGTAGTAAATATCGAAACCTCTTTCCATTACTTTACTCCCGTCGCCAGGTTGTGCCGCCAGCGCCATCTTCCAGCACCACACCTTGGTTTTTCAGCTCATCCCGGATGCGATCTGCCGTCGCCCAGTCTTTGTTGACCTTGGCATCAACACGTTGCTGAATCATTTTCTCGATTTCTTCATCAGACAGACCATCAGATGTTCCTCCTTTCAACCACTGCTCAGGGTCGTCCTGGAGAATCCCCAAAATCCCCCCAAGACGAACCAGCTCAGCTGCCATGCGCGCCGCTTTTGTTTCGTCTTGTGAACGTGTTTTGTTGATTTCCCGCACCAGTTCGAACAATGTTGCCAACGCCTCTGGCGTATTGAAATCATCATCCATGGCTTTGTTGAAATCAGCAACAAAATCATCTGCTCCACCCGGCTCTGCTGCTGGCAGACCGCGTAGCCCGGTATAGAAACGATTCAGTGCCTGACGAGCATTGATCAGGTGTTCTTCATCATAGTTCAACGGGCTACGATAATGACTGGTCAGGATAAAGTAGCGAATTTCCTCGGGGCGATAATGGGCCATGATTTCCCGTATGGTGAAAAAATTCCCCAGGGACTTGGACATTTTTTCATCATTCACGCGCACAAAACCATTGTGCATCCAATAGTTGACGAAATGATGCCCCGTCGCCCCTTCTGATTGGGCTATTTCATTTTCATGATGTGGAAAGGTCAGATCGGCGCCGCCACCGTGGATATCAAAAGTATCGCCCAGGGCTTTGGTAGACATGGCGGAACATTCGATGTGCCAACCGGGGCGACCTTTTCCCCAGGGCGAATCCCAGGCGGGCTCGTCTGGCTTGGCGGCCTTCCACAAAGCGAAATCCAGAGGATCGCGTTTTTCTTCGCTAGAGACTACCCGCGCTCCCGCCTTGAGATCGTCAATGCTTTTCCCCGATAGCTGCCCATAGTTCTCGAAGCTGGTCACTGAGTAATACACATCCCCACTGTCAGTTACATAGGCATGTCCATTCTCGATTAGATGTTGAATCATCTCCAGTATCTCGGACATATGCCCCGTCGCCCGTGGCTCAATGGTTGGACGAAGCACACCCAGGGCATCCAGATCTTCATGCATGGCGTCGATAAAGCGATTGGTGAGATCCATGAAAGGTTCCCCCCGTTCATTGGCACGCTGAATGATCTTGTCATCGATATCGGTAATATTGCGCACATAAGTCACATCAAAGCCTTTTGCACGTAAATACCGATATACCACATCAAACACCACAATCATGCGCGCATGCCCAAGGTGGCAATAGTCGTATACGGTCATGCCGCACACGTACATGCGTATCTTTCCGGGTTCGATGGGTTGAAAATCTTCTTTTTGGTTGTGCAGGTCGTTATAAATCCGCAAGCTCATGATGCTTCTTCTGGCTGTGTTATCAAGACAATTTTCAATTTTACCCTATGCGTTCCCCGACGCACAGATGTATCATAGGCGACTGAATGAAAACTATCGTGAGCACAACTATGTACCGACTGCTATTTTCCTTACTTTTTTCTGTATTTCTGGCATCAGCCGTATCCGCTGAGCCTGTCAAGGTGCTGATGGAAACCAGCAAGGGCAATATCGAATTGACCCTCGACCAGGACAAAGCCCCTGTTTCTGTTGCCAACTTTCTGAGCTACGTGGATGAAGGCTTCTACAATGGCACTATTTTCCACCGCGTTATCGCCAACTTCATGATTCAAGGTGGCGGCATGGGAGAAGATATGGCCAAGAAAACAACCCATGATCCAATCCAGAATGAAGCCAAGAACGGCCTGAAGAACAAGCGCGGCACCATTGCCATGGCACGTACCGGCGCACCCCATTCAGCCACCAGTCAGTTCTTTATCAATCACAAGGACAACAACAATCTGGATTATCCCAGCTTCGACGGTTGGGGCTATGCAGTTTTCGGAAAAGTCACCCAGGGTATGGATGTGGTCGATGCCATTGCCGCCAGCGAAACCACGGTAAAAAATGGTCGTCGTGATGTACCCAAAGAACCTATTTTGATCAAATCTATCAAGCGAGTGGAAACAAAAAAATGATTACTTTGAAAACCAATTATGGTGACATCGTCATCGAATTGAATGATGAAAAAGCCCCCATCAGCTCAGAAAACTTCAAACAATATGTGCGTGATGGTTTTTATGATGGGGTGATTTTTCACCGCGTTATTCCTAACTTCATGATCCAGGGCGGCGGTTTCATGCCCGACATGATGCAAAAAGCCACCCGCGAATGCATTGAGAATGAAGCAAAAAATGGTTTGAGCAACGAAAAATACACCCTGGCAATGGCACGCACCATGGATCCCCATTCTGCCAGCGCACAATTTTTCATCAACACCAAGGACAACAACTTCCTCGATTACCCCGGACAAGATGGCTGGGGTTATGCGGTATTCGGCAAGGTAATTGAAGGTACCGACGTAGTAGATAAAATTGAAAAAGTCGCTACCGGAAACACCGCCGGTCACAGCGATGTCCCTGTTGACCCGGTTATTATCGAAAAAGCTGAAATCAGCGAATAACCCTCACTGGCATGGTGCACTTCAGCGCCATGCCAGAGATTCTGATGCCACATATTCTTTTTATTTCAGACCTGCATCTGTCACCACAAACGCCTGAACTCCTGCAGCAATTTCAGCGTTTTCTGAGGCAACAACTCCCTGCTGCCGAAGCCGTTTACATACTTGGCGACCTGTTCGATGCCTGGATTGGCGATGATGATCCTTCCGCGTTTGCCGCTGAGATCAAATCCTGGCTACACCAGGCGAGCACCCATACCCCGCTCTATTTTCAACACGGCAATCGGGATTTTCTGCTGGGTTCAGACTTTGCTGCAGAAGCCGGAATGAACTTGCTGCCGGAAGCACAGGTCATTCAAGTTGCCGGACAATCTGTACTGCTGTTGCATGGCGACCAGTTATGCACGGATGATGTGGATTATCAGCGAGCCAGAACCCTGTTCCGCAGCCCTGAGTTCTTCGCCCAGGCAATGCAAATGAGTATTCCCGAACGTATTGAAAAAGCAAAACAGATACGGCAAATGAGCGGCGAAGCCACGCAAATGAAATCTACACGTATTATGGATGTCAACCAAACCGCCGTTGAAGCTATCATGGTTAAACATGGCGTACAGCAATTAATCCACGGACACACCCACCGCCCGGATACTCATAATTTCACTCTGAAAGGGAAACCCGCCCAGCGTCACGTATTGGCTGACTGGAAAAATACCGGCTCTTACGCATTGCGCATGGATTTGAACAGGTTTACACCCCAATCAGTGCCTGTTTGAAA
>CAYXOS010000030.1:0-13702 GCA_964467115.1 uncultured Sedimenticola sp. | reverse complement strand
TATCATCACTTCCAGGCAGCTGGCTCAACCCGTTGAAAATTCTCTGGAACTGAAAACAACTCATCATCCACGGAAAAGTCTTTTTTAAAATCAACCAGCATCCGTTGTTTGCCGCCCATAACATCCCACAAAGGCAAACCATGGGAATAAGCTCGCTGGGGTGCGAAAACATACTCTGTCAATTCACAATCACTCTGATTGTTGCCCGGCGCATGGATATTGGGAAACTGCATTCTTGCCAACGCCTGATAGAGTTCGGTCAACCCTTTCATCGCCTGCGTCAGGGTGTCTTCAACAATAACCAGTTCGCGGCAGGTTTCACCGTTGGTCTTCAATAACAATTTTTGCGGTTGCTTTCCTGCCACTTGTGGCGCATCCCCTTCAACAGTCAGACGCTCATTCAATACCAGGGATTCGGGCAACTGGGGTTGGAACTCGGGTGGAACCATCTCCAATACCGTCTGTTCTTCAGGATCTACATTGAATATGATTTTTTTGCGTCGATCGTAAAGGGTGTAACTTCCATCGGGAATCCCACCATCATCCAGACGCAGATAGTCCTTGGTGACCAAAATTCTGCTGATGTAGTTTTCTACCCCAGGTTCTTTGACCCGATAAACCAATAGTTCTGCTTTTCCGGCAAAGGCTGTGGATACAAAACCAACGAGTAACAACAAGATTATTTGGCGCACAACGCCTCCAGATGATTCAGTTCAGATTGGGAAAAACCCGCTGCCAGTCGTGCTTCTTTGTGCAAGGGACAACTCATGTGCCCTTTCATGTATTCATCGATAAGGGCGAAATACGTCTGTTCAGGATCAAGCCCCCGTTGTCGACACAAGAAATGAAACCAGCGCGACCCCGCTTCCACATGACCGACTTCATCCCTGAGGATGATTTTCAATACGTCCACACTTTCTTGATCACCAACATTCTCAAATTTGCGCATAATGTCCGGCGTAACATCCAGCCCCCTCGCCTCCATGACTCTAGGCACCATTGCCATCCTCACCAATGGGTCATGAGCGGTTTTTTGCGCCAGCTCCCACAAGCCATTATGCGCTGAGAAATCACCATATTCGTACCCCAAATCCTGTAACCGCTTCTGCACCAAGCCGAAATGATAGACTTCCTCGAACGCAACCTGTATCCAGTCCGTATAGAAATCAGCAGGCAAATCATGGAATCGATACACCGCATCCAATGCCAGGTTGATGGCATTGAATTCAATATGGGCGATAGCGTGCAGCATGGCAGCCTGCCCTTCTTTCGAGCCAAGACGACGCCTGGGAACATCACGCGGCGAAACCAGAAGCGGCTTCTGCGGGCGTCCTGCTTCTGCTAGCAAGGGGAGCTGTGAAGGAATTTCGAGGGTCAGTTTGTTTTGCAACCAGGCCTGTTGCAACTGTCGAACCAACGCAGATTTGGCATCGACATTTGTTTCCTGCAAACACTCAAGTGCGGACTCATGGAGCGAGATATTCATGCTTGCGATTGTATCAGTGCATCCCGGCAAAAACTATCTAGCACCATTCAGGAAGCTCTGATCGATTCATGACGCAGCATCTTGCGGCGCAAAACTGTTCATTTCTGCGCTACAAACCTTCGCAATACCCCAAGGCACCCTCTCTTGCACTTGGAAAAAACAGGATGTTCTATAACCATGGCTCACTTAAATAGACAGATTGATACTTGTCAGTGAATTAGAAACACCCCAAGCGTTTAATGTAATTGATAGTTAATTTGTTTGGGTTTCGAATGGGGTAACTTTCTTGTCCAGCTCAGAATCAAGGCAAATTACTTTCCAAAATGGCTCAAACAGAATTAACAAATGTACTCACAACAACGCAAATAAAAATAGAGGTAATAAAATGATGTTCAAAAATAACATGGCAGCCATCCCACTCTTCATAAACGCCTTATTCTCCGTAAATTCCATGGCAGGTGATCTAACTGTGGAAGGGAAGATCGACCTCATCAACGATAGTGGCAACGCATTTATTACCGTCCAACGGGGTAATGGTTCTCTTGGCGGTATAAATTATAAAGAAGCAGGTCAAACAACTACCCAATGGATATTTCCTTTCTTTAGAGGATGGCAGGGCGACAATCTGATCATCAGAGATGAAAGTTCATTGAGGGATGTTATGACGTTTGAAAAAACGAGTGGAAATGTTGGTATCAACACCAATACGCCTTCAGAAATTCTGGATGTAAATGGCAATGTACACGTATCTGGCAATGTTGTTGTTGATGGAACAATCACACACGGAGAAAAAACCGGATTTCTTTGGGTTACACCCGCAGAATTCACCCTTGATGAAGCCGCCAGTTCATGCAACTACACGGTTGACTCATTTACTCTGGATGTGACTGATGTTGGATTGTGTCTTTTCCATGCAGGCGTGCATCTACCGAATGGGGCTACGGTAACTCAAGTATTGGAGTACGTTGATATGCCGCTGAGCGATTCAGTCGTAGATATCTTTTTATCAAACATGGAGCTCTCACAGCAGACCAATACGAGAATGGCAGACGTACACTCCCGTGACGTCACCGGCTATCGCTACGAAGTTAACAACAAAATTGTTGACTCCGTCATCGACAACGCACACAAAGAATATGGTCTAACATTGGACATGAGGGTCGCCACTGTAAGTGCTGATGCTTGGAAAGCCAGATTCAGAGGCGCAAGAATCACTTATACCTATGAAAGCAACTAACAGGATATTGAAAAAGTCCTTCCATGGACGTTTTCAACCACGTAAGCGCATCTACTCGATGCGCTCCTGGTGGACATATCCCAAAGGATAACATCAGCAGTTCATGAATTATCAGGCTGATCTAAAGGCTCAGGGCAAGCGCAGCCCGATCAATAAATCCATGACATTGGTGCCAGTAGGACCGGTAGCCAACAAATCCCCCGTCGCTTCAAGAATACTGCCACTGTCTGCCTTGCGGAGCGCCTGTTGTGGATCAAGTCCCTGCTGCAAAGCATTTTGCCAGGTGTACCCATCGACCAGAGCACCGGCATCATCACCGGGGCCATCACTACCATCTGTTCCGGCAGCCAGGACAAATACTTGGTCATTGCCTGCAATTTCCCGTGCTGCCACCAACGCCAGATGTTGATTTCGTCCCCCACGTCCGGGACTTTCAGGAAGTTTCATAGTCGTTTCACCCCCCATCACATACACTCCTGGCAACCCTTGAATCAGCCGTTGAGCAAAAAGCTTGCCCTGTTGCTCGGCATTCCCCTGCAACAACGGGTAATCACTGTTGACTGTGTAGCCCAAAGACAGTGCCTGGGCTGCCCCGGCAGCCACAGCTTGTTTGGAATTGGCAATCACATGATGAGGGATGAACGGGTATTCGCAAGCGGTTGGTGGCTGCCATGCCTTCGCCAGCCATGCAGGCAGTTCCTGCACCACACCAGATGAACTGGGTGTATAGAGCAGTCCTGAACCAATAATTTCCGGATCATCGTCGGGAACATCGGAAACAAGCAATACCTGTGCGACTCTTCCCTGAAGTAGGCATCCCAAGCCACCACCCTTTATTTTGGACAATCCCCGCCGCAATAGATTCATCTGCTTGATCTCCATATCAGACCCCAGCAGCCATTGATTCAGGCGTTGCAGATCGTTCAAGGTCACTCCCGAATGCAGCACCTCCACTAAACTGGACGCGCCCCCGGAAATCAGGAACAGTAAAGGCAGATGCTGGGGTTGCCGCTGGATAAAATCCAGCAACTGCTGCCCGGCAGCCAGGCTACGCGCATCAGGCACGGGATGAGCTGATTCAATTTGTAGAATTTGCGCGTGATTGATAAATAAAGGATCGGCATAACCATCCCGTGTGATAATCAGTGCTGATTGCAGTTTGTCACCCAGCGTGTGCAATGCACCCCGCATCATCGCCGGTGCAGCCTTGCCAATGGCAATCACCGCACATTCGGGCTGGCTGTTGGAAGACAACCAGGCAGATACGGCATGTTCCCCATTAACCTTCTTCAATGCCGCTGCATACATAGCCAAAAGATCATGTCTGGCGCTTGCTCTATTGCGGTCTGTGCTAATATCAGGATTCATTGGAAATACAGGCTCACAGGTTCTGACTCTTGCAAATTATTACATTTCGCAGCCATTTCAGTCGTAATACGTTGTTCCTCATGTTTTTTCTGGCAACCATCATTGCCAGTATGTCCATCTGGAAATTTGATCTGATCAAAACGGTCTATTTCAAAGACCAGTTGACCGCAACGGGCTGGATTATCAACGGTTCTATCGTTGCCCTGTTTCTGGTAGGCATGTTTCGCATAATCAGCATTTTTATTTCCTATCAAAAGGAAGAAAATGCAACGACCCGTTTCATCCTCAACCAGGAAAGAGATGCCGAACACCCATTACAAAAGGTGAATAAAAACAGCATTATCGCTCGACGCTACTTGGTGATGAAACGCCTGTTCGATTCCAGCACACCTATAAACCAAGGAGCCCTGGCGGCCACCTTGTTGGCAAATGAAAGCACTCGCACCAGCCTGCCAAAATATATCTCCAATATTCTCATACTATCAGGCGTATTTGGCACCATCGTATCACTTTCCCTGGCATTGCTGGGTGCTTCAGACTTGCTGGAGAACGCCGTGGATGTGGGCGGCATGGGACTGGTGATACACGGTATGTCCACCGCCTTGTCCACCACCATTACAGCCATCGTCTGTTATTTGTTTTTCGGCTATTTCTATTTGAAGCTGACCGATGCCCAGACAAATCTGCTCAGTGCCGTAGAACAAGTGACCACCACCTATCTGGCACCCATGTTTGTGGTTGAGCAGGAAACCAGTCTGTATGAATTTACCGGACTGGTGCGCTCACTGCACACCCTGGTGAAACAGATGCAGGTTTCGCAGAAAATTGTTACCGAAGCTGAAATGCGCTTGCTGGCATCTGTGGACGAATACCAAAAACAGATGGATGAAAGCAATCACGATATGAGCACTGTGATCAATTTATTGCAGCGTGGTTTCCGTCTTCGGGATGACGAATGAATAACCAGGGCAGTTTTATCGATCTGCGCCTGAATAATCAGGACAAGCAAGGCAACGAGAGTTTTTGGCCTTCGTTTACCGATGTCATGACCGTGATCATGATGATCTTCCTGATTTCCATGGTGGTGGTACTGCTGCGCAACATGGAATTGGTGAAAGAAGTTCGCGCCACCATGGAAGCTGAACGCCAGGCGGTGGAACTGGCCCGCTCTACCGGCGAAGAAAAAGACAGTCTTGCCGGTCAACTCAATACCGCACTGGAACAGTTACAAGCCGCAGATATTCGCATCAATGAACTGCAGCTGCAGGTCATGCGTCTGCAGGAACAAAACAGCGTGCGCGCCAAAGCCGTGGCAGACCGTGATCTGCAATTGAAAACATTGCTGGATGAGCGCAACAGCCTGACCTTGCAAACAAAGCAATTGCTGTCAGATAAACAAAGCGCAGAGAATGCCGCCAATACCGCCAGAGAAAACGCCACCCTGTCACAACGTCAACTGGCTGATTTTCAACGTCAATATGCCTTGTTAAAGGAACAATTCGAGCGCCAAAGTCTGCAAGTTGCTGTACTCAAGAGCAAATTGGAAAATCAGGAACAGCAGTTGTTAACCGATCGAGCACAACGTCAAACTGTGGAAGAGAAATACCTGGTACTGGCAGACGAATACGATTCACTCAAAGTCCGTTATGACAAACTGGTGCGCCCTGCCCGCTCCACCAAAGGTCGGCATTTGGTGGAGGTGCGTTATTTCAAGAAAGATGGCAAACGCCATATCGAATGGCGCGATGGTGGCATGGGGGAGTTTAAAGTGGTTTCGCAACAAACCCTGGACAAACAGCTTGCTGCGCTAAAAAAACAACAGCAAGACGGACTCTATATCAAAGTGATTCTTCCTGAAAACAGTGGTCTCTCTTACAGCGAAGCCTGGAAGTTTACCAACGAACTGCATAAAAAATACGACTACTATTTCCAGGAAAAAGATAAAACAACTACTCCTTGAGCAATCTGATTCACCTGGTCATATAAAAAATCTCACCTGCCCCGTAGGTATGGTTACGATTTTTCATTACGCCATTCAAATCACTATGTTGCACTCTAACAGGATATTGAAAAAGTCCTTCCATGGACTTTTTCAACCACGGAAGCGGAAAATGCGGTTTCCCTCTTCCTTCATTTTCAATGGCTTACAGCCATCAAAAATGGTGGCACATCCATGTACCACGCGCAGGGTGTCGAAAAACGGTGTTTTTCAACACCCTGCTAAATCCACAATCAATCACGGTTCTCGGGTATCGAAGCATTCTTGATATATTTATCGACTTGCTGTTCCAGCAGCACCAGTGGCAAAGCACCATTTTTCAATATCACGTTATGAAACTTGCCTATATCGAATTTGTCTCCCAGGGCACGACGCGCCTTTTCCCTCAGCGCCAATATTTTCAGCATACCAATCTTGTAGGACAGCGCCTGGGCAGGCATTACCAGATAGCGCTCGATTTCTGCCACAACACTGGTTTCCGTTTTTCCGGTCTTGTCCAGCATGTAGGCAATGGCTTCTTCCCTGGTCCAGCGCTTGGCATGCATCCCGGTATCGACAACCAGCCTGACCGCACGGAACATCTCCGCCTGCAAGCGCCCCAAATCATCATAGGGATCTTCTTCCATGCCAATTTCCTTGGCAAGTCGCTCTGCATACAAGGCCCAGCCTTCTATATAGGCAGTAAAAGGCAACACAGAGCGAAAGGTGGGCAAGCCTTTCAATTCTCGGGCAATGGTGATCTGAAAATGATGCCCGGGAATTGCTTCGTGGTATGCCAGGGTTTTCATCCCCCATTTGTAGGTACTTGCCAGTTTATACAGATTGGCATAGAAAACTCCCGGGCGACTACCGTCCATGGACGGCGCATTATAGTAAGCACCCGGTGCGGTCTTTTCCTTGAAGGTAGGAATGCGTTTGACCAATACCCCCGACTTGGGACGTACATCAAAATAGTCATCCAGTTTTCCATCTATCTCGTCGATAATGGCTTGGTAATCCTTCAATACCTGTTCTCGTCCTTCATCGGTATCCGGGTACAGAAAACGCGGCTCTTTTTTCAGTGCTGCCATACGTTCACCTACGCTTCCCTGATCATAGCCTTGTGATTTGAGCAGGCTATCCATTTCCTGTTCGATACGAGCTACTTCCTGTTTTCCCAAAGCATGGATCTCATCGGGACTCAAATCGGTGGTTGTGCTGCTACGTACCCGCCAGGCGTAATAAGCATCCCCATCCGGCAAGCTCCACACACCATTATTAGCTAACGCTTTGGTTTGCAAATGCTCAAAATATTTGATCAAACGCTCATAGGCAGGATAGACATTCATGGAAATCTGTCGGGCAACCACTTCACGCAAACGTCCTTGGGTGTTGGCATCCAACTCCTTGAGTTTGTTGAGCCGTTTGCTAAAGGTACGATAGAGCATGTTGTCTCGCGGTGCTTTGGCAATAAAACCCCGCATTTCTTCCAGCACTTTTTCCACCAAAAATTTTGGTGGCAACATGCCTTTGGATTCTCTCAGCTTCAGTCCTTCAAGTATTTGATCGAATTTAGTCCCGAATTTGGACAAGCGCAGGATATACTGCTCGGCATCTTGTTCATCGGTAATCGGATGTATGGTTGCCATGAAGGTTGGTAATGCGCTTTGCACCCCAAACATCTGATTGACAGGATAATCGTGATAGCGAAATTTTTCGCCTTGTTGCATGTCTGTCAGGTAATAATCCAGAACATCATAGGAAAGCCGTTCACTGTCATTCAGACTATCTCTATCATAGGCATGCAGTTGCTGCAGGCTCTCTCTGACCCAGCGCGCATCTTGTTCAACAGTTTCTGGTGATTCATCAGTCAACCTTGCATTGTGATAGCGAATACCAAATTGCTCGGCAATACCCAGTTGAGTAAGCAATTCGGGATCATCGAGCAAGCGTTGAACAAATATTTTTTCGTAGAAGATACGAATATCAAAGGGGCGAAAAAACACCACCTGAATTGCCAGAACAGAACCCAGCAGTATCACTACGCCCAAACTTATGGACACCCATTTAATGATCTTTTTCACATTGCTTTCCTTATTGGTTGTTCAAACCCTGTCATTTCTGTATCAATTCCAGAGCATTCCCATCAGGATCACGACAAAAAATTGCTGCCCGACCTGATTTGCTGCGCGTATAGGGTACAGCCTTTGCATCCAGGGATGAACACAGTTGTTCCAGATTCTCTACCGACAGCGCCAAATGCCGGTCTCTGCCACCATGAACGGGACGTTGGGATGCCGCATCAGGATCGGGCACTTGCAACAAATGCAGTTGCTGATCACCAATTCTGAACCATACCCCCGGGAAGCTCATTTGGGGACGCTCAGCTTGTTCCAACCCCAGTAATCCTTCATAAAAGGCTATGGAGACACTAACATCGGCAATAATCAGACTCACATGGTGAATCGCACTAACATTGTTCATGCACATCCTCCTGGGTAATTGCGATCAATCCAGCCAGTATAATCAATCCGCCACCCAACCACTCCATTCCACTGAGATATTCTCCTGCCAACCACCAGGCGCTAAACGCCCCAACCACGATTTCGATCAACAGAATTACCGAAGATTTCTGTACCGACATATGTGAAATGCCATAGATCACTGCCAAGGTGGTAAGCAAAAACCCAATAGAACCCAAGGCTACATTTGCTGCCAATACCAGCATGCTGACCTTGGGAACGGGTTCAGCCGTAACTAAAATAATGACAACTGCCAATACAATTACACCCAACCAGGAAACCAGGGTCTTCTGGCGCGTTCCCAAATGAGGCAAAGAACGGGTCATTACGTTGGTCACAGCAAAAGCCATGCCTGCCGTCAATGCCTTGAGATCCGCCCAGTTGAAATCCATCATCCCCATTCCAGGTGTCCACACCATCAATACCACCCCCACCACACCCAAAGGAACGGTAACCAATGTACTCGAAGAGAGCTTTTCCTGCAGCACAAAATGCCCCAGAAGCACTGTCCATAGCGGAGATAAATAGAATAGAATCAAGGCACGGGCAACATTGCCATCCAGCATTGCCAGCACATAACCGATTCCTGTCCAGCCTGCTGTGATTGCCAGTACCAACAGTTTTCCCCAATGTCCCGACATACCGACGAGCCCAGGCCATTTCAATACCGCCAGCAGGGAAAAGGCGCAGATATAGGCTATCAGCATCTGCCAGACACCGTTCAACCCCGCTTCCTGGAGCAAACGCAGGGGATACCAAACCACTCCCCAAAACGAGGCAGCGAACAGCAGACTCAGAATCGCCCTCATTGTTGTATAATCGCCCCTTTCAAAATCAATTTGCCGGGAAAACCCTGCCCATCCGCGCAGTATGAACAGCGATCTGCAAAAACTCCAGCCTTATCCTTTTGAAAAGCTACGCCAGCTCAAGGAAGGTTGCCAGCCTCCAGCCGAGCTGGACCATATTGCCTTGTCCATAGGTGAGCCACGCCATCCCACGCCGGCTTTTATTTCCGAAGCAGTGTTGTCTCATCTGCATGGTTTGTCTGCCTATCCCTTGACCAAAGGAGCACCAGAATTACGTGCTGCCATCTGCGACTGGTTGATCCAGCGCTTTCATTTGCCCGCAGATAGTTTGGATGCCGAGCAGCATGTCCTGCCCGTCAACGGCACCCGGGAAGCGCTGTTTGCTTTTGCACAAACTGTTGTTGACCGTCATCAGAGCAACCCACTGGTGCTGATGCCCAACCCTTTTTATCAAATCTATGAAGGTGCCGCCTTTCTTGCCGGTGCCCAGCCAGAATTTCTCTCCTGCAGCGCAGAAAGCGGGTTAATGCCGGACTTTGATGCAGTTGAAGAGCAAAGCTGGAAAGATTGCCAGTTACTGTATCTGTGCTCTCCCCACAATCCCACTGGCGCTGTCATCCCCGAATCCACATTGGCAAAGTTGATTGAGCTTGCACACAAATACGACTTTGTCGTCGCCTCCGATGAATGCTACTCGGAGATTTATTTTGATGAGCAATCTCCTCCCGTGGGCTTGTTACAGGCAGCAGCAAATATGGGCAATACCGACTACGCCCGCTGTGTGGTTTTCCATAGTCTGTCAAAACGTTCCAATGCCCCCGGGCTTCGATCAGGGTTTGTGGCAGGAGACAAAGACATTCTGAGCCAGTTTCTGCGCTATCGCACCTATCACGGCTGTGCCATGCCGCCTCATCATCAAGCCGCCAGCATTCTGGCATGGCAAGATGAAAAACATGTTCAGGAAAGCCGCACCGCCTATCAGCAGAAATTTTCAGCCGTACTGGAAATCCTCGATGGTTGCCTGGGCGTCGAAATGCCCGAAGCGGGATTTTACCTTTGGGCAAAAACCCCAGGGTCTGACACCGATTTCGCACGGCAGCTTTACGATCAGAAAAATATCACCGTGTTGCCGGGCAGCTTCCTGTCAAGAAGTGTTAATGGCAACAACCCCGGAAACAACTATGTTCGTATGGCATTGGTTGCCCCCATGGATGAATGCATCGATGCCGCCCACAGAATCAAACAACTTATTGAATCAATTTGAGGAAAAAACATGAGTGACGTACAAAATATTATTGAAGAAGCGTTTGAACACCGCGCAGACATCACCCCACGCAGTGTCGATACCCTGGTACGCGATGCGGTGATGGATACCATCGAGCAGATCGACGCCGGTACTTTGCGCGTCGCTCAACCCGGCGATGATGGCTGGATCGTGAATGAATGGGTAAAGAAAGCCGTATTGTTGTCTTTCCGCATCAACGACAATGAATTTCTCAAAGGCGGCTTCACCAATTATTACGACAAGGTGCCGTCCAAATATGCCGATTACAATGCTCGCGAATTTCGCGAAAGCGGTGTACGAGTCGTACCACCCGCCAGTGTGCGCAAAGGTGCATACATCGCGCCTTCCTGTGTGCTCATGCCCTCTTATGTCAACATCGGTGCCTATGTAGACTCAGGCACCATGGTAGATACCTGGGCAACCGTGGGTTCCTGTGCGCAAATTGGTAAAAACGTGCATCTTTCCGGGGGTGTGGGCATTGGTGGTGTACTGGAACCACTGCAGGCAGCACCCACCATCATCGAAGACAATTGTTTCATCGGTGCGCGCTCGGAAGTAGTTGAAGGCGTCATCGTGGAAAAAGGCTCGGTCATTTCCATGGGCGTTTATATTGGTCAGTCCACCCGCATCTATGACCGGGAAAATGACGAGGTGCTGTATGGTCGCGTACCTGCTGGCTCTGTGGTTGTCTCTGGTAATCTTCCTTCAAAAGACGGTAAATACAGCCTGTATTGCGCAGTAATCGTCAAACGTGTGGATGAAAAGACCTTGAGTAAAGTTGGCATCAATGAGTTGTTACGCGATATCTGAATGAGGTTCTGATGACTGTTTTGTACGGCATTCCCAATTGCGACACCATGAAGAAAGCACGCAAATGGCTGACGGATCATGATGTGGCTTATGAATTTCATGATTACAAGAAGCTGGGCATCGATGAAAGCACCCTGCGACAATGGATGAAGCAAGTCGATTGGGAAGTTTTACTCAATCGCCGCGGCATGATGTGGCGCAAACTCTCCCAGCAGCAACGGGACAGCATCAACCAGGAAAATGCACTGCGCTTGATGATCGACACACCGTCCATCATCAAGCGCCCAGTACTTATCACCGAAGATGGGCATATAGAAGTCGGATTTTCGGCAGACAACTACAAGGAGTTATTCACCCCATGAAAAAAATTATCATACTGCTCGCCCTGACATTCGGATGGCAAGCTTCCATCATGGCAGAAGAAAATACTGAAAAATGGTATGAATTCGACCATCTTTATCTGCAAGGTGGCACCTATATCCATTTTTCATCAAGCAAGGATCATTCCGGCTCCAATCTGATGGTCGGTCTGGAAGCCATGAAAAGCAACAATTGGCTGTATGGCCTGGCATTGTTTGATAACTCTTTCGGGCAATTTTCCCAATATGCCTATGTTGGAAAGAACTGGGATTTGTCCGGGAGTCTGGAAAACTTCCACCTCAAGCTTACCGGCGGCATCATCCATGGTTACAAGGAACCCTGGGATGACAAAATTCCATTTAACAGCAGCAATGGCTGGGCGCCCGGCATCGTACCTTCTTTTGGTTATAAAAAAGGTCGCTTTGGTGCAGACGTCATGTTACTTGGCAACTCTGGCTTGATGTTTTCTATCGGGACAGAATTCTAATGTCTGAAACTCTGGATCTGGCAATTGACCTGATCAGCCGCCCTTCGGTTACGCCAGAAGACAAAGGCTGTCAGGCACTGATGATGGCTCGCTTGAAAAAGCTGGGATTTGCGCTGGAAGAAATGAATTTTGGCGATACCCAAAATTTCTGGGCAAGGCACGGTACGGAACAGCCCTTATTTTGCTTTGCCGGACATACTGATGTGGTTCCCAGTGGTCCTCTGGATGAATGGGACAGTGATCCATTTGAGCCCCAGATTCGTGACGGACTGTTATATGGTCGTGGCGCGGCTGACATGAAAGGCTCCCTGGCCGCCATGATCACTGCCACCGAAGCATTCATCAACAAGCATCCTCAGCACAAAGGCTCCATCGCCTATTTGATCACCAGCGATGAAGAAGGCCCCGCCACTCATGGGACGGTCAAAGTCATTGAGACCCTGGAAGCCCGCAATGAAAAAATCGATTGGTGCCTGGTGGGGGAACCCTCATCCACTGAAAAGCTGGCAGATGTGGTAAAAAATGGTCGTCGCGGGTCACACGGCTGTCGGCTGTTGGTCAAGGGTATCCAGGGACATGTCGCCTACCCCCATCTGGCAAAAAATCCGGTACATGAGGCACTACCCGCCTTGACTGAGCTGGTTGCCCAGGAATGGGATCAGGGCAATGATCATTTCCCACCGACCACTTTTCAGATTTCCAACATCCATGCAGGAACGGGCGCAACCAACGTTATTCCCGGCACCATGGAGGTCACCTACAATTTCCGCTTTTCCACCGAAACCACCCACACTGAACTGGAACAGCGGGTGGAAGGTATTCTTGACCAGCACGGACTGGATTACGAGATCGAATGGACCCTGTCAGGACCTCCCTTTCTCACCGCCGAAGGCGCATTATTGGATGCCGCACAACAGGCAGTGCAGGATATCATGGGCTACCCCACTCAGTTATCAACATCCGGGGGTACATCAGATGGGCGTTTCATCGCACCCACCGGCGCACAGGTGCTGGAATTAGGGCCATTGAACGCTACCATTCACAAGGTAAATGAATGTGTGGGTGTCAATGACCTGGACAATCTGTCGCGCATCTATGAACGTCTGTTGGAGCATTTGCTGACTTGAGGGCGCCGCTAGTAAGTATCTGTTCGTCCCGAACCACCACAATAAAAATAAACCCGTTTCAGGAGTTGAGCGGTATTGGTCGCGGCCATGGGCCGCTCCTACGAGAAAGCACGTCACATTGCACACACTCTGCAGGAGCGGCCCATGGCCGCGACCAAAGGCGAAAAGCAATGGCATTCTTAATTTTTATTTAATACTTTGCCGAGCATCAGGCTTTGATGAGCATTTTTGAATAT
>CAYXOS010000029.1:4633-22293 GCA_964467115.1 uncultured Sedimenticola sp. | reverse complement strand
CCCCGTAGGGCGTATGCGGTATTAATCCGGATTTCTCCGGGCTATCCCCCACTACTAGGCAGATTCCTACGCGTTACTCACCCGTCCGCCACTCTACTCAGCTCCCGAAGGTGCCTTTCGCGTTCGACTTGCATGTGTTAAGCATACCGCCAGCGTTCAATCTGAGCCAGGATCAAACTCTTCAGTTTAAAGTTTGAACTGTCCCTTTTAGGAGGGACAAAATCCTTGCTCGACGTCACGTCATATATATTTGGAATTGATATGATGCTTCGTCGATATTTATTGGTCATCGAAGACCTGACGACGGAGCACCCACACAAATTACCTGATCTACTTTTTAAAGAGCCGCTGAAGTTTCCCTCAGCGAAGACCGCAAATTTTAGCGGACTTCTTATTCGCTTGTCAACACTAATTTAATGTTGCTTCGCGATGCCTTGCAACATCTTCCGTTGCGAGGCGGCGTATTATACGGTGTTTTAAGTTACCGTCAACTCCTTTTTGAAAAATATTTTCAGTCCGGAGACGCCATCCTGACAGGTTGCTTCTGCAATGATTGCGTCGCTTTTCGCGTCACATTCACCCTGTCGGGGCGGCGTATTATACGGTGGTTGTCTTCACCGTCAACCCTTTTTTTAAAAACTTTTCAAATCCGGGGTTGCGCCTTTCCTTTCACGCTTTTCTTCGCTAAATTCATCTGAATTCGCTGCCGATCACCGTGTCGGGAGGGCGCATTATAGGCACTTTTCAGAAGGCGTCAACAGTTAATTCAAAATATTTCTTACGCCTTTACTTTTACCCTGGCAAAACGACGTTTCCCTACCTGGGCAATCACCTCTGTACCTGGCAAGAGAACAGTATTACGATCCTCTACCCGTGCCGAATCCAGTTTCACAGCCCCTTGCTTCAACATTCGGTAAGCTTCAGAGGTACTGCTTACCAATCCCGCTTCTTTCAAGGCATTTGCAATGGGCAGCCCTTCTCCTGTAATTACCTGCAATTCAAATTCCGGCATCTCTTCAGGGATAGCGCCTTTCCTGAATCTATCAATAAACGCCTGCTTCGCTTTCTGCGCGGCAGTTGTATCATGAAAACGACTGACAATTTCTTCGCCCAATAGAAATTTGATGTCTCTGGGGTTCGTGCCATCGGCAATTTGCTGCTTGAAGCCGCTTATCTCTGACATGGGGCGGAAACTCAATAATTCAAAATAGCGCCACATCAAATCATCAGATATTGACATGATCTTTCCAAACATTTCTTCAGGGGCGTCAGTTATCCCTATATAGTTGTTCAGAGATTTGGACATTTTTTGCACCCCATCCAGACCTTCCAGGATTGGCATGGTCAGCACCACTTGAGGTTCTTGTCCATAGGTCTCCTGTAGCTGCCGCCCAACCAGCAGGTTGAATTTCTGATCAGTGCCGCCCAGTTCCACATCTGCCTTCATGGCGACCGAGTCATATCCCTGCACCAGGGGATAGAGAAATTCATGGATGGCGATGGGCTGTCCATTTTTATATCGCTTGTTGAAATCATCCCTTTCCAGCATACGAGCCACGGTGTGCTTGGCGGCCAACTGAATCAGATCTGCGGCCCCCATCTTCCCCATCCATTCGGAATTGAACATGATTTGGGTCTTTTCCGGATCCAGTATCTTGTAGATTTGTTCTTCATAGCTTTTTGCATTTTCGCGCACCTGCTCCTGGGTCAGGGGCGGACGCGTCGCACTCTTTCCCGTAGGATCTCCGATCATTCCTGTGAAATCGCCAATCAAAAACAGGATCTCATGCCCTAGATCCTGAAACTGCCTCAATTTATTGATCAGTACCGTATGCCCAAGATGCAAATCTGGTGCCGTCGGGTCAAAGCCAGCTTTTATTCTCAGGGGCTTGTCGCGCTCCAACTTTTTGACCAATTCCTTTTCCACCAGAATTTCATCCGCGCCGCGACGTATTTGCTCCAGTGATTCTTCGACCGAAGGCATGCTTAAATCCTCTATTAAATGAATATAGGAGACGAAATGTATCAAAATTTGGACAAACAAACCCCATTGATTAATGTCTAGTAGCTACAAAACTCTTTTTTCATGGCATAATCCGGGCAGCCAGGGAAGCCCTGATTGATTCTGTACGAAGCAGGTTATGCCTGAAATGTTTGAGAACAAGGCGAAGTTCGCGGCTAATAGCAGGCTATTAGCGAGAGCTTCAACGTAGTTATCCGACATATCAGGCATGAGATGCGAGTTCATGAATCGGTCAGAGTTTCCCTAGGGAAGCGCTGATCAATATCTGAGTGGAATAGTGAACGAGAACAATTGCAGGTGCTAACCCGCTATTTGAAAAATTGGCACCCCACAAACAGGACTGTTCAGCCACTCAGGGTATTAATCAGAAACTCCCCAGGATCCCCGGTGGAAATTCGGCTTCGAAATTCTGCGGCTCACAGGACAAATTGAGGGAACACTCCTCCCACAGAAGGATCAGGGAGACCATTTTTCTTTCCACAGGTGTATTAATGCAAGACTATATATTCAATTCCCGCAGACAAGCCGCTCATCGTCGTCGTCGATTTCTTTTCCGCTTGGTTTTGCTGGTTTTGATCGGGGCTGCCGCCGCTTTTTTCGCCAATCGCTATCTAAATGATAATGGCTCAGAAGGTAGTGGCACAGACAATGGCGATCTATTACCTCTGCCTGCAGTTAACGATACCCTTCCAGCCCAATCTCGCACGGAACCCTCAGATGGATTTAACTCGTCAATGGTTCAACAAGAGCAACAAGCGCCTGAAATCCAGAACCCCACACCACCCAGCGTTGACACGACAGCTGTCGAGGCACCGACATTAGCCACACAAGAAACAGAAACTGCCGGCAGTTCAGCACCTGACGACCAAGCACCCAAGCCCGTCTGGGAAGAATATACCGTTGGTAAAGGCGATACCCTTGCCTCTATTTTCAACAAACAACAACTTTCTCCGGGGCTGTTATATAAGTTGGTCAATAGCGGAGCCAAAGCAAAATCTCTGGCAAAAATACATCCAGGACAAAAACTGCGTTTCGCATTTGATGCCAATCACGAACTTCAGGAACTGATTCTACAACGCAGTCTTATCTCCAGCCTGCATATCAAACGCACCGAATCCGGGTTTAGCGCCAACGAGGAGACACGCCCCGTGGAAAAGCGCTATGCCACGGCCACGGGCATCATCGCATCCTCCCTGTTTGTTGACGGTCACAAGGCCGGACTGAGCGATGCTCAAGTCATGGAGCTGGCACAGATCTTCGGCTGGGATATTGACTTTGCCCTGGAAATCCGGGAAGGAGATCAATTTCAGGTTATTTATGAAGAACAATATCTCGACGGTAAAAAATTGAAGAACGGCCCCATACTTGCCGCCGAGTTCATCAACCGCGGCAATGTCTACAAAGCCATACGCTATACCGACAAGGCGGGTGATACCGCCTACTATGACACCAAGGGTAATGCCAAAAGGCGGGCATTCATTCGCACACCAGTTAAATTTGCGCGCATCAGCTCACGCTTTACCCGTAAACGCTGGCATCCGGTGCTGAAGCGCTGGCGCTCTCATAAGGGCGTAGACTATGCCGCCGCCAGAGGTACTCCAGTCAAGGCAACAGGTAACGGCAAAGTGGTTTTTCGTGGCAAGAAAGGCGGATATGGGAATGTTATCTTCCTGCGCCATGGGGGAAAATACACCACAGTGTATGGACATCTTTCCCGCTTTGCCAAAGGATTGAGAAACGGCAAAGTAGTCAAGCAAGGACAAATTATTGGTTATGTAGGTAGCACAGGACTGGCTACCGGGCCTCATTTGCACTATGAATTCCGTGTCCATGGGCGGCACCAGAACCCGTTGACCATCAAGTTACCCAAATCCATACGGCTCGCCAAAAGCGAATTGGCTCGTTTCAAGAAAACCACCTCTCCTCTACTTGCCCAACTTGATGAATTGCGTGCCAAAACCATGGTGGCATCTGCACATTAAGGTCACAGCAAATGAACATGACGCCTGAGCGCTTTATGCTTCACCTGGCGACCAGGGGTAGCGGGGCGAAAAATTGAGCCACAAGCACTATTTTATCGGTTTGATGTCGGGCACCAGCATGGACGGCATTGATGCCGTGCTCATGGAATGGAGCCAACATGGCACGCCACTATTACACGCCAGCCTTGCCTACCCATGGGAAGAAAATCTAAAAACCCGTCTTGCCCATATCACCAGCGCCAAACACGGAAGTCTGCAAGAATTAGGTGAGCTGGATATTGCCTGTGGACAACAGTTTGCCAAAGCCGTACAACAGCTGCTGGACAACGCTGGCATAGCCGCTTCCGCCATTACCGCCATTGGCAGTCACGGGCAAACCATCTACCATCATCCTCATGGCAACACCCCTTTCAGTATGCAGATTGGCGACCCCAATACCATTGCGCAATCAACGGGTATCCCTGTGGTCGCTGACTTTCGGGGTCGAGATATGGCAGCGGGCGGTCAGGGCGCACCATTGGTACCCGCATTCCACCAGGCAATTTTCTCCACCCCCCCTCGTCACCGGGTGATACTCAATATCGGGGGTATCGCCAACATCACCATCCTTTCCGACAACGGCAAAATCAAGGGAGGGTTTGATACGGGTCCGGGTAATTGTTTGCTGGATCGCTGGATACAAAAAAGCCTGGGAAAAACCTATGACCGGAACGGTCAATGGGCTGCAGAAGGAATAACCGACCCCACCCTGCTGAAACAACTCCTGTCAGATCCTTATTTTGTCCTCCCTCCACCCAAAAGTACGGGAACCGAATATTTCGCCCTGTCTTGGCTGGAAAAGCAGTTGGACTGCCATAGTGCACTGGCTGCTTCAGATATACAAAGCACATTGCTGCAGCTTAGCAGCCAATCCATTGCCCAAGCCATCAAGCAATGGGCTCCTGAAACGGAAGAAGTCCTGGTATGCGGCGGTGGCGCGCACAACAGTATCTTGATGCAGGCGCTTTCAGAGCAATTGGAAGGTATCCATGTGGGCAGTACCCTAGATCACAGCCCCCCCGTGGATCCAGATTGGGTGGAAGCCATGGCATTTGCCTGGCTGGCGATGAAAAACCTGCAACGGCAGCCAGGCAACATTCCCGCAGTAACGGGAGCCTCAGAAGAAGTAATATTGGGCGCTTTCTACCCGGCGAATCTTGTCTAGGCTGTTGAAGGGCAACCTTACCCAACAGCAGAAGACCCTCAAGAAAGTTTTTATACCGAAAAAGAGGAACCACAACCGCAAGTAGTGGTTGCATTTGGGTTACGCACAATAAACTGCGAGCCTTGCAGTCCTTCCGTGTAATCCACTTCGGCGCCTTCCAGATATTGCAAGCTCATGGGGTCAACTACCAGGGTCACACCATCAGTCACAACTACTTCGTCGCCTTCATTGATTTCTTCATCAAAAGAAAAACCATATTGAAAACCTGAGCAACCACCACCTTGAATATACACTCTCAGCTTCAGGTTGGGATTGCCTTCCTCTTCAATCATTCCACTGACTTTCTTTGCTGCCGCTTCGGAGAAAGCAAGAATGGCATTACCTGTATCTTGTTGATCTGACATATCTTTCTTCCTATAGCACAATGCTATCAATAGTATTTTCTGGGCGTATTATCAAATTACCGAGTAAAACTATCAAGTATTAATTTTCAAGCATAAAAAAACCCCGGCAAACTGCACCGGGGTTAGTTAGGTTACAAAACCTTACAAACGTTTACGATGGCTTCGACCTACCCCCATCACAAACAACAGCAGACTCAACAGAACTGTCATCCACAACGACAACCCTGGAACAGGTTGAGGAGGCTGAAGAGAAAGAGTCACACTGCCTTGATCATCTTCACCCGGATTATTGTTTCCAGGCACAGAATCCGGATCGAACTCCGTGGCACTGGTAACTTCTGCGATATTCTGGTGATCGCCGTGCAACAACACCTGAGCATCAAAGGTCAGGGTGATGTCAGCACCAGCAGCTACAGCCAAACCTGACCATGTAATGGTGTTTCCAGTCAACACGCCACCATTGCTGATGTTGGTAATGCTGTCAAAACCATCTGGAACAGGGTCTGTCACCTGAACACCTGTAGCATTGTTTGGACCGGCATTTGCCAGGGTCAAGGTGAAGGTCACAATATCACCCGGCGCGTAGATGGGACCACCCGATGCAGTCTTGGTCAAACTCAAGTCAATCACATCTGCCAGGGTAACATCCACCTGGTCTTCGTCATCTTCTTGAGGCAAGCCATTTCCTGGAGTCGAATCCGTATCGATCTGATCGGCACCAATGACTTCAGCAGTATTGGTATGGCTACCGGAAAACTCAATAACAGCCTCAAAACTGAGGGTTATATGGTCACCCACAGCTACACTGAGGTTACTCCAGGTTACTGTATTGGCTGCCAAGGTAGCGGCAGGGACAACGTTACTTATGCCACTGAAGCCACTTGGAAGCACATCGCGTACCACCACCGCAGTTGCCACATTGGGTCCGGCATTGCTCAGCACCAGGTCAAACCTAACGGTATCACCTACCGTATAGTTACCACTACCGTCAGCGTCATTGACCATCGCCACCGATTTGACCAGAGAAAGGTCAATCACTTCCTGCACCGAAGGCAAGACATTTGCCTCGTCATCTTCGGACTGATCACCATTGTCGTTATTTGGCGTGGAATCGATATCGAACTCATTGGCGGTAGTCACCTGCGCTGTATTCAGGTAGTTACCGGTAGGCGCTACCGTTGCATCAAAAGTCAATGTAACAGGCGTTCCGACCACCACGGTCATGCCACTCCAGGTAATGGTGGAGCCAGACAGACTGCCTCCAGCATTGATGTTGGTGATATTGGTGTAACCTGAAGGCACCACATCAGCAACGCTGACGCCTGTCGCAGTATCCAGCCCAGTATTGTTCATGGTCAGGGTAAAGGTCACCACATCACCGACCAGCGGGTTCATATTGCTAATGGCTTTTTGCAGATTGAGATCAATCGTCGCCCCAACATTCAGCACCACACTGTCTTCGTCATCTTCACTGTGAGCACCGTTGTCGTTGTTTGGCGTTGAATCAATGTCAAACTCGTTTGCAGCTGTCACCTGTGCGACATTGGTGTAGGCACCACTGGCATTCACCACCGCATTGAAGGTCAGATTGACGCCGGTGCCAGCACCGATACTCAGTCCCGTCCAATCGATATTACTGCCGGACAATACCCCGCCATTGCTGATCGCGGTAATGTTGCTAAAGCCATTGGGCACTACATCTTGCACCGCAACACCGGTTGCATCATCAGGCCCGGCATTCGCTACTGCGAGGGTGAAGGTCACAATATCACCCGCGGTAACACTGCCACTTGAATCAGCATCAGTATTCAAGGCAACAGATTTAACCAATGACAAATCAATGACTGGATCTACGGTAGGCGTTACGTTGGTTTCGTCATCTTCCGACTGATCACCATCATCATTGTTGGGCGTGGAATCAGGGTCATCCTGATCTGCAGCCGTTATCTGCGCCACGTTGGTATAGTTGCCACTTCCGGTCAAAGTTGCCTGGAACGTCAGATCCATGGACAAACCGTTATTCAGAGACAAGCCCAACCAATTGATGGTGTTGCCTCCGGTTACAGCACCGCCATTGGAGACATTGGTAATATTAGTATAACCATCAGGAATAACATCCTGAATGTTCACACCCGTGGCATCATTCGGCCCTTGATTGGTCAAGGTCAGGGTGAAGGTCACTACATCACCCAGGGTATAGCCACCGCTGCTATCCACATCAGTGGTCAACGCCACGTTTTTCTCCAGCATCAAATCAGTGGCACGAATCAGGCTCACCAGATAGTCTTCAACCTCACCATCTGCAGCCACACCTGTGGGTGTGTTAATGCCCGTACTGGTGATACGGAAACGGGTATGTATATCACCAGCAATTGCTGTACCGGGCACTGCTACTGTCAGTGTGTTACTACCAGCACCGACAACGCTATTGATCACCAGGGTTTCTCCGGCATCGGCAAAATCACCATCCGCATTAAAGTCTGCCCAGGCACTCAACAAACCGTCTTCGCTGGCAACCACGGTGATGTCGGTGTTGTTGCCCGCCACCCAAGGTTGCACGAAACTCACACCATCTTCATCATCGTTACCGCTACAGACACCGGCTACAGGCGAACCGTTTGCCAGGTCATCACCATCATCGTTGGCAGTTGGCGCACCGTCATGCTCAGCATCGACACATGCCCCCATATAAAGGGTGGAGGAAGCATCGAATACATGCACCGCGCCATTTGAAGCCAGCAGGGTGCCATAGCTATTTGGCAGGTCACCCAGGTCTGTGCTCTGTATATTGACAAGGTAGTCTTCGACTTCGCCATCGGGCGCTGAACCCGTGGGTAATGCAACCCCGTTGGTACTCAAGCGGAAACGCATCTGGGTATCGCCCAAAGTGGCAGTACAAGGAACGGTAAAACTCAAATTATTGCTACCGTCGCTCACCATTTGATTGGTGAAAATACGTTCACCCGCATCATCCCAGTCACCGTCTGCATTGAAATCTATCCAGGCATCCAAGCGACCATTCGGCAATACGGGGATGGTCGCTGTAACGGTTAAACTGGTATCCAGGCATGCTGCCAGAGGGCTGGTAAATACAATCCCATCTTCGTCATCGCCTGAAACAGCACAACTGCCCCATACAAAACCACTTCCATTACTGTCATCGCCATCTGCTGCAGGCGATACCCAGCCATCTGTTTCAGCATCCACACAGGCACCAAGATACAACACCCTGGCCACATCATGAGAAAGACCATGCAAAGCACCATTGCTGGCGATAGTGACAGGATAAGTGTTTGCCGCATCACCAAAATCATTGCCATTGATGGTGACCAGATAGTCTTCTACCTCACCATCGGAAGCGGACTGGTCGTATGCCAATCCACCCATTGAGCTGATACGGAAACGCGCATAGTTAGTACCTGCGTTGGTAGTACAAGGAACATCCACCTGCAAGGTATTGGCACCCGCATTCAAGGGTTGACTGGCAAAAACCTGCTCGCTGGGTTCGAAAGTTCCACTACTATCGAAGTCGATCCAGGCATCCAGCAAGCCATTTCTGTTTGCTGACACGGTAATGTCATTGATTTGACAGGCATTAAGCTCGCTGCTACCGGCCAAAAAGGTCACGCCATCTTCATCATCGGTACACAAACCAATAGTGGAGGTACCCACGGTGTTGTCATCTGTGTCGGCGTTAGCGCCAGGCTGACCATCAGCTTCGGTATCCACACAGGTGCCCAACATCAAGGGGTTTCCTGGATCAACGTCATGATTGGCACCTGATGCCAAAGAGGTCGTATGGAAGGTATCCGGTAAATCGCCCCAGTCTTTGCCCAAAATGATGAGGCGGTAGTCCTCAACCTCTCCATCGAGTGCAGGTCCGACAGGCAACAAAGGCTGTTGATCTGTGCTGCAACGGAATCGGGCATAGACCACACCTGGTGCCTGGGTAGCTGGCACGGTAACTGAAACAAAAGCTGGCGTCGTTGTAGAAGCTGGTTCGGCAGCCAGAATTCGCTCAGCGAGAGCAAAGACACCATCGTGATCCCAATCGATCCAACCAGTTACATTACAACTGGCGGCTGAACCAGCAACAGCAAGAACGTCCAAGGAGTCGCCTGGCAACAATGATGTGGATGAAAAACTGACCCCATCTTCATCATCATTTGGCGTTGCGCAAGTGCCATAAGTGGTGGCGCTGGCAGTCAGGTCATCCTGATTCGCCATTGCATTTTGATTGATACCATTGTCTGCATCGACGCAGTCTCCCAAATAGGGCGATCCCGGCCCCAGCAAATGGCTTGGTCCCAAATCGAGGGCTTTGGTCTGATAATCCAGGGGTGCTGTACCTGCCAGCTGATCCGGGTTATCCCCATAATCAAATGCTGGTGTAACAACATTGGCAGAAGTAAAACAGAAATCCACACTCAGGTTGCTGTTGCTGTCCGCATCACCATCAGTGATCGGCTCATCCCCCACGCTCAGAGTCACAGGCAAGCTTGCCAGAACTGCACCGATGTATCCACCATTGTCGTCACCATTGACATCGTCATCTGGATCAGGCGCAGGATCGTTGCCAGTACAGGTTTGCAAACCGGACAAGGGGCCGCTACCGGAGAAATTGCTCAAATCAGCAACCACTAGGTAGTTACCGGCATCCAGCCCACCAAAACTATAGCGTCCATCGAAACCATTGGCGGTAAAGGTGGTGGTGGCACCAGCATACTCGTTCAGCGCCGGGATACCGTCATTGTTTGCATCCAGATACAGGCTCAGACGTACATTATTGATACCGACTTCGCCATTTTGCGGTTCGAAAATTCCATTGTCAGCCAGTTCCAGCCAAACCTGATTACCAAGAGACAAGCCGCCATTGGGTAACAGAATACCTGCATCATGGGTTGGATCGTACTGACCGGCCACCAAGGTAACAATCGCCCCATAGCCAGTCGTCTGGTTGGCATCCGAATCGACTGTATCGTCAGCTCCGACATTCACATTGGTGAAGCCTGTTGCGATACTGGGTGCAGTAAATCCTACATAGTAAGGAACCCCTGGTGCCAGACCGTCGAAACGATAGTAACCCGGGAAGCCATTCACATCATCAGCTGTCGCCAAGGTTGATATCAGGGTATCCGCAGCATCGGCAACGCCATTGCCGTTATCGATATAAAGCCCAACGGTCACGCCATTGACACCATCGTAAGGAGACTCATCCTGGATGCCGTTGCCATTGTAGTCAAACCACACATAGTTGCCGAGTGATGCCGTTCCTGTAGGTACCAGACCCGCATCGATATTCGGGTTGTTTTCATCGATTGCCAGGGTAATCAGGGATGAGCAACTGGTAGCCGGGTTGATGTCTGAATCCTGGGTGGCATCGCCTCCCAGTCCACTTCCAGTGATGCTGTAGGTCGCTGGCGCGTCCATACACACATAATAATCACCGCCCGCCAGACCCGGGAAGTTGTACCAACCTGACTGCCCACCGGGACCGACTGCCGTTTGGGTGGTCGCTAGTTGAACATCATCAAAAGTACCAGCAACACCATCATTGCCCGGGGTGTACAAGAACATCTGTACATTATTCAATCCGGTAGGACCATCATTCTGGATACCATCACCATTGGTGTCTATCCAGACATAATCACCCAAGGTAGCGCCGGTACAACTGCCCAAAGCCAGACCTACCTTGTTGGGCTCTGCACCCAATGGAGTTCCCAAATCACTGCGAATTGCCCGCCATGCAAAGGAGTTGTAGGCAGATTCTCCCGCTGTGAGTCCTGGCGGTGCCACCATGTTGAATACTAGTTCCTTGGTGTCATAAGACACTGCTGGAGCACCCGTAAATTCCAACTTGAACGACTGCACATCACTGATAGGCGTAGGGGGAACGGTACTCCAGTTCGGCGCATCACATCCTGTTGTTGGGCCACCCACTTCTCCGCGACAGGGATTACCTGACGTGCTGTAGTAGACGGTTACGCCCTGGGGTGTGGCGATGGGGGACACCAGAGAAGGTACCCACAATGAGCCACGCGCAGTTCCACTGTCAATAACACCCGTATCACCCACATGAGGAAGGATATCGATGAGGGTGAAATCTTCCATGGGAACCGTACCCGTATTGGTTACACGAATACGGTACTTGAATGCAGCACCGCTGAGTACGCCTGCTGACGTAGAGGTGAAATCGGCGTCACAACTACCAAACACTTTCTTTTCAGAAATCAGTTGTGCTACGGATTGCACCTGAACCACGGTATTTACGATACAGCGACGGTCTGTGGTATCGCCATCTGCATCCAGATCCAGAATATCCGCCTCACTTCCAGAACTGCAACGTTGTGAAGCAGTCGGGGAGTTCTCCTGCATACCAAAGGTATTACCCAGACTGCCCAAAGGCGCACCATTACGCACCTGAGTTTGATAGGTAATATCCGCATAGGTATTTCTGGGGAAGTCGCCGCTACCGGCTGCCCAGGTCCAACGTAACAGGGTGCGTCCGGTATTTTGGTAATTGTCGATCTTTTCAAAAGTGGTGGGCGCTACAACACTAGAGGTCGCGGCGCTGAAACTGTAACTGCCTCCCACATAGATAAGATCAACGGGCAACAAATCGGTCAATACCAATTCATTCAATGGCAGATCTACACTGGAATAGCTGTGCAAACGAGCGCGTAAACGCCAATCTATGGTATCTCCCGCAGAATAAGGCCCACTGTTGGTCAAATCGCTCTTTTCCGGCTGTAACCGAACATAAGAACCACTGATTTGGAATGTGGTGCAATCGGTTTGATCAGCGGGTGATGTTCCTGCAGGATACTGAGCACTCAATGTGGCACAATTGTCCACGGTGTCGCCAACATTGACCGTGGCTCCTGCGTTGTCTGGATTGATGATTTCGCCGTAAATCCGCGGACGGTTGCTCCAGCTTGGCGGTGCCATGCCTGGCATAGCAGTACCAAAGCGCCAGCGCAGCTTGGTCATATAGACCCCAGCAGCCAACGCAGGAGCATTCAAAACGGTATTGGTGGTGACATCCGGAGAACTTCCCAGCACCACCCAGGTTCCTGGATTGTTGGAAGCCTCATATTCAACCTGCACACCAATACCCGCCGCAAAATCAGCCAGGGTTGATGTGCTGTAATAACCAGTCGCCACCTGATTCACTTTTAGTTGAACTGGCAGAGTATCGACAATTTCCATATTCTCCAGGTCGACATTACCTGTATTTACGGGTTGGAAATAGTAATAATATTCCTGCCCATTATCTGGCGGTACGCTTATCGCCGGAGGAATAGGGCCACCTTGGGACTTGTCAAAACTGGTAGTGGCATTGGGTACAAAGGTAACGACCGGATGGGTTGCAACACCGGTACCAAAGTTCTGGTTAGGTTGGCCCAAAGGATCACCACTTACCTCAACAGAATTGGTTACAGAATAGCCATTGCTGAAGTCTGCACTGTCATACTGCACACGCACAATAACATCGCGATTCTGCCCGGCATTGACGCTACTCGCAGGCCATTGCAGTTGATAAGGCGCGGCAAGTTTTGTGCCTACACATGTAGGTTCACAAGCTGCAGCAGGCGTAGCACCGAGAAAAATTGGGGGGTTGGCGTTGAGATCACCAAGGGGCAAAGTATCCACAAACACCAGATTGCTGACATTCAATTCACCATTGTTGCTGGCGCGCAGACGGTATTGAGTTTCTCTGTCCAAATAGGCGGGATTGGTCAGCAGGGTTTTGCTGGGGGTTACAAGCACATCAGCAACAGCGGTTACTTCTGCAGGACCTGCCGATGTCGTACCCCCCAGATTGGTGCTGGTAGCGGTGTTGGATGCGACAGCTCCATCAGGCGTTGTTCCCACTGGAAAACGCACGTCAATGACCAAGTCTCCGGCATTACCTGCTTGCAGGGGAGAATTCATTATGAACTCTACGGTACCATTGCTACCAACCGCCGGGGTCGTAATGGAAGCCACGTCCGAGGTGCCCTGGGCACTGACAAAAACCACTTCCGGTGGCAATACGTCGGTGATCTTTCCATCGATGCAATTTCCAGAAACTGAACTACAGTCATAACTCAAAATGTAGGAGAAGGTTTGTCCGGTATGTTTGGTGTTGCCTGGATCGACATTAACAGCGATTTTATTGTTGATACCAGAAAACGCTTGCATGGAAACCAACAACAACACTGCAGCGATAAGCCTGTTCAGGCGAAAAAAGCATTTATTTCTCATAATTACCGTCAACCCTTCCTATTTGGTGTGATCGTTGATCGTCAAGAAAGCTCATATTGATTCTGGCGCAAGCAGATTGTGGTGAATCTGTTCAGTTCAAGGCGCAAACCTTCGTAATAGCTGGCTATTGCGAAGGTTTGCAACGCAGAAATGAACGATTTTTTGCCGCAAGATGCCGTATCATGAATCGATCAGAGCTTCGTTAAATTCAGTGCAATTCAGTTATGCCCGCATCTCAAAGCAGTTGTCCCAAAAACCGGACTATTTTTCTCAAATAAAGACGCGAGCACAAGAAACTATCATTTTTGTATGGATATATAAAAGCCAATGTGAGCAATTTACCCATATTTTACCTAATCACTACCCAATCTCTACCCAATCAAATCCCACCAAGTCTCCCAGACAATAAAAAAGCCCGCACAAAACGGGCTTTTTTCAAATACGGGAAAGGCATTGCTCATTTTGGCAAATCAGTGTCTTCCTCTTCATCACCCATTGCAGAAACTGCACATTTCTCGGTCATATCGTCGGTATGCACCAACTGCCCGGTAACCTGAGCGCCCATTGCCATTTCCAGCAATTGATAGTGGACAGTTCCTGTAACCTCGGCACCTGAGGCGAGTTCTACCCGATTGCAGGCATACACATCACCAATAATGCTCCCATCCAGGATAAGGTTCTCGACTTTTACATCTCCTTCAACCTTCCCCCCCTTACTCACGACCAATGTTGATTTGCTGTCAGGAAGACCCGTCACATTGCCCACGACCACCCCATCAATATGCATGCCTGATGAAAAGTTTATGTCGCCATTGACCCTGGTATCCACACCAATAACCGTGGCGAATTCAGGCAGTTTAAGTTTTTTAACACGCGCCATTATTTTGTACCCTGCAAATAGTCAGCCCAGGAAAAGGTTTTGCTCATTTTTTTCAGCTCTTTATTCCGCGGCAGAAACTCCACAATCAATGCCTCCGGCACAAAATCTTGGGGAAAGACCATGCTGCCACTGACATCCTGGTAATTGGAAAACTCCAGTTTGGTCGCCTTTTCATCACTGTCAGAAAACGCGGTTTGATCAAGTTTTTTTGTTTTTCCCTTGAGTTTGCCCGACACTTTCATCACCAGTTTACCGCGGGTGGTTTTTACCTTTTCCATCACCTGTACAATGGTAAAGGCATACTGGTATCCGGCGTTGTTGTCATCAGCTTTCAACACCAGGTTTTTGACGTATAAAGAACCATTTCCCGTTGAAACCAGGCTTCGCAACATTTCTGCTTCTGACTGCAAAGCCGCTTTTTCATTCTCAACAGTTACCAGTTGTTGTTGCAACTCGCGGCTTGCCAACTGTTCGATCTCAGCCTGTCGCTTATAACGTACTACCTGTGACTCCAGATCCTGTACATCTTTTTGTCGCGCTTCCAAAGCTAAGCGCAAGGCAGAGATTTCAGCCTTGCTCTCGGTTCCATCATAGCCGCCCTGCCTCATTCCCCAGGTGTATGCCTGCCAACCCACCGCCGCCAACAACAGCAGCAATAGTAACAACTGCCAACGTCTGCCATTGTCATGGTGGTGAATAATACGCGGAGACTTTACCTGCTTTGGCTTGACCTTTCCGGTTGTTACAGGTTTCAAGGCAGCAGCCCCACCAGATCCAAGCCAGCTTTTTCATCCACGCCAAACATCAGATTCATGTTTTGCACCGCCTGCCCGGCAGCCCCTTTTACCAGATTATCGATAACTGACAAAATGACCAGGGTATTTCCATCTCCCGGACGATGCAGCGCAATCCTGCACATATTCCCTCCCCGCACCGAGCGTGTCTCCGGGCAGGCTCCTGCAGGCATTACATCCACAAACTGCTCTTCGGCATAGGTTTCTTCATAGATTTTCTGAACATCAATATCACCATCAACCTGGGCATAAAGGGTGGCATGGATGCCTCGTATCATGGGTAACAGATGGGGAACAAAGGTCAGATTGACATCCTGCCCCAGTGCTGAAGCCAGATTCTGCGTGATTTCCGGGTGATGTCTGTGCCCTGATACGGCATAAGCCTTGAAGCTCTCGCCAGTTTCCGCCATAAGCATGGCGGCATTGGCGCCACGCCCTGCACCACTGACGCCGGATTTACAATCGGCGATCAGCGAGGTGAGGTTCGCTTTTCCAGTTTTGAGCAAGGGCAGCAAGCCAAGGGTAACTGCCGTTGGGTAACAGCCAGGGTTCGCCACCAAACGTGCTTTGACAATTTGATCACGAAAAATCTCAGGTAATCCATAGGTAGCTTCTTGAACCAGATCAGGGCAAGCATGGGACATGCCATACCATTTTTCCCAAACATCGATGTCTTTAATACGGAAATCCGCCGCCAGATCGATCACCCGCACCCCTGCGTCGAGTAAGGCTGGCGCCTGCTGCATGGCAATACCATTGGGCGTGGCAAAAAATACCAGATCGCAAGCCTTCAATGCATCTTCTTCCGGCTGAGTGAAGCTTAAATCTGTATAGCCACGCAGATTGGGATACATGTCAGCAACAGCGCGACCGGCTTCAGAGCGCGAAGTAATCACGCTCAGCTCTACATCAGGATGCCGTACCAACAAGCGCAACAGCTCCACTCCGGTATAACCGGTGCCGCCAACAATACCAACCTTGATCATTTTTGCTTCCAATTTCTGCAGGGAAAAGGCATATTCTACAACACACAGCTCGCTATGGGTGCTTATGGAATCACAAACCATACAATCAATCGCTTTGATGCTGGGTGCAGGCTGGGCATCCGGCCTCAATGTTTACGCTGCCATGCTGGTTTTAGGCTGGATGGGTGCCAGTGGTCAAACTGATTTACCCCCAGGTCTTGAGGTACTGAGCAACCCACTGGTCATGGGGGCAGCCGGACTGATGTTCGTGGTGGAGTTTTTTGCTGACAAGATCCCCGGCCTGGATAGCTTGTGGGACGCATTGCACACCTTTATCCGCATTCCTGCAGGAGCTCTCATGGCTGCAGCTGCGGCGCAAGGTTTGGATATTGGAGCAGCGGGACAATTGATCGGATTGATATTGGGAGGTGGATTAGCCACCACCAGTCATATCAGTAAAGCCAGTACCCGGGCACTGATCAATACCTCCCCGGAACCTGTAACCAATTGGACTGCCTCAGCAACAGAAGATGTAGCCGTGGTTGGCGGATTATGGACCGCGCTCAATTATCCATGGCTGTTCGTGCTGCTGTTGATAGTATTCATTCTACTGGTTGCCTGGCTGCTACCTAAAATCTGGCGTTTACTAAAAAGCGCGGGCAAAACCGTGTTCGGCTGGTTCAAGAAAAAGCCTGTGCCGATCAAACCTGACAACAACTGATTTCGGAGATTCCCCATGTCACCCTGGCCATGGCTGAAAGCCCTGCATCTGATCTTTATGGTGAGCTGGTTCGCTGGCATATTCTATTTACCGCGCTTGTTTGTTCATCATGCCATGTCTCAGGGCGAACCCATTCTGGATGAAAAATTCAAGGTAATGGAGCGCAAACTCTACTATTTTGTGACTCCCTGGATGATACTCACCGTCGTATTTGGCGTGTGGATGTTGTTTGCAGGCGCTTGGGCAGCTTACAGCAGCATGATGTGGCTGCACATTAAATTAGTATTGGTGGCAATATTGGTAGGCTATCATTTCTGGTGTGGGAAACTGCTCAAAGATTTTCGTGATGGCAATAACAAGCATTCTCATACCTGGTATCGATATTTCAATGAGATTCCCATACTGCTATTGGTCGGCATCGTGTTTCTTGCTGTCTTCAA
>CAYXOS010000029.1:0-4533 GCA_964467115.1 uncultured Sedimenticola sp. | reverse complement strand
CAAATCAGCCGCAACCACCACCGGTGTTGGAACCGCAGGTACCACAGCCACTGCCGCCAACAGGCTGCAGGTTATTGAATACAAAACGGGCATCTTCACCATCACTGGCAACGAAATCGATCTCTACACCCTTGAGGTAACCCATGGTGCCATTGTCAACGATGAGCTTGAAGCCTTCGTATTCGCGCACGTTGTCTTCACCACTGAGTTGATCAGTGAAGGTCATGCCAAAATTCACACCACTACAACCACCTGGCGTGGCGTAAACTCGAACACCTTCAATATTCTCTTCTACTTGACCTGCCAATTCCTGCATTTTTTGTTGTGCAGTTTCGGTAAGTGTCAAATCTTCGTCGCTGAGTTGGTTAACATTGGCTGTCATGAAATTCACCTGCTGTCTGTATAATTACATTGATCTTTACATTCTATCATGTGAACCCGTCATCCATCCACGTTGCTTCTGATGAAATATCAATAACCAGCAAACATTCATTTTAGAATACACTTGAATATTAGTATTTCATTAAATAAAACATTGCTTGACGTAGGTCAATGCCAGCTTTAGCGCCAGAGTCCACATTACCATACAACGATTATTGTAAATAACAGCAATCGTATTTTTTTCGGGAATCGAAGGGGGTTCTTTCGGTTCAATTTACCAACTGTGGGGTAATCTGACATGTTAAAGACCAATCTCCGTATATCCGCACTGAGCATGGCCATCGGCCTTGCCATTTCCGGTATTGCGACCACGGCAGGCGCTGCCAACCAGGCACCAAAAATGTCCGACGCGGACTTTGAAAAAGGTAAGTCCATCTATTTCCAGCGTTGTGCAGGCTGCCACGGCACCTTGCGTAAGGGAGCGACAGGTAAGAACCTGGAGCCCAAGAACACCATAAAGCTTGGACAGAAACGTCTTGAAAAAATCATCACGTACGGAACAGAAGGCGGCATGAACAACTTCGACGATATTTTGTCGAAGGATGAAATCAAGCTCATGGCTTCCTATATTCAGCAAGTACCACCTGTTCCACCCGAAATGTCGCTTGATCTGATGAAAAAGCGCCATAAAGTCTTTGTCGACCCAAAAGACTACCCCAAGAAGCCGCTGCACGGGTTGAACTGGCAGAACTTCTTCCTGGTTATCGAGCGTGATGTGGGCAAGATCGCCATCGTCGACGGCGATACCAAGAAAATCGTTGCTCATATCCCTACTGGCTATGCGGTACACGTACTCAAGGCTGTCGAACATCATGAAGGCATGCATGTCGATAACCCAGGACGCTTCTGGTACGTCATGGGTCGTGATGGCATGATGACTAAAGTGGATTTGTGGCAGACACCGGACAAAATGAAGGTTGCTCAGACCCAGGTTGCCTATGATGCACGTGACGTTGCCGTATCCGGCGACGGCAAATACGTTATCGGTGGTGGTTATTGGCCGCCTCATTTCGTTATTCTGGACGGATTAACCATGGAGCCACTGAAAGTGGTTTCCGCCCGTGGTGTGAATGTTGACGGTGAATATGTCAACGAATCACGAGTTGCCGCTGTCTACGATACGCCCCTGGCGCCTTCCTGGCTGGTTTCCATGAAGGAATTGGGTCAGATGTGGCAGGTTGACTATAGTGATCTCGACAACCTGCAAATCACTCAGATTGATTCAGCCAAATACCTGCACGATGGATTCTATGACCCAACAGGTCGTTATTTCCAAATCGCTGCCAACGCATCCAACAAAATGGTTGTTATCGACACGGTTGAGCGCAAGCTGGAAGCCATGATCGATGTGGACAAGAAACCTCACCCAGGTCCCGGTGCAAACTGGATTGATCCCAAGTGTGGTCCTGTAGGTGGTACCACGCACCTTGGCGTGGGCAAAATCACCGTCTGGGGCAACGATCCCAAAGGTCATCCTGATCAGGCATGGAAAGTATGCTACGAAGTCGAAACCGACGGTCCTGGCGTATTCATCCGTACCCATCCCAAGTCTCAATATGTATGGGCTGACCAGACCAAATCACCAGAAGATGAGGTCAAACAGTCCATTCAGGTCATCGACAAGAAGACTCATGAAATCGTTAAAACCATTCGTCTGACAGAAAGGAAAGGTAATGCAGCGGTTCATATCGAGTTCAATGACGACGGCACCGAGGTTTGGACCTCCGTCTGGAACCGCGGCGACAGCAAGAAGCCAAATGGTGAGATCATCATCTATGATGCGAAAACCCTCAAAGAGAAGGCACGCGTCAAAGGTCTGTATGCACCAACTGGTAAATTTAACGTTCACAACCGCGTTAACCACGTAACCTGATTATTCGATCAGTAGCGTAGACAAAAGGCGGGTATGGGCATTGTTTCATGCCCGCCTTTTTTCGTATCAGAGACTGAGTGCTCTGACTTTGTTGGGCAAGGAGCCCGGACATCAATCCTTATCAACTCGTCTGTTGACATATTGTCTTCGGGGTAAAACGTCATGACTGACAACACCAAACGTAAACTGAGTTTCGGCGCAGCATTCCTTTTCTTTATTTTCGGCATCCTGTTTTGGGGTGGTTTCAACTGGGCAATGGAGAAAACCAATACCCTGGAGTTCTGCATCAGTTGCCATGAGATGAGAGACAATGTCTACCAGGAATATAAACCGACCATTCACTATTCCAACCGTACTGGTGTTCGTGCTGAATGCCCGGACTGCCACGTACCCAAAGAATGGATTTACAAGATCATCCGCAAGATTCAGGCAAGCAATGAGCTGTACCACCATTTCATCGTTAAAGATGTAGATACGCCTGAGAAATTCGATGCCAAACGTCTCGAACTTGCCAAACATGTCTGGAAAGCCATGAAGGTTACCGATTCCAGAGAATGTCGAAATTGCCATAATTTCGAATCCATGAATCCCAAATTCCAGCGTCCAAGAGCACGCAAGCAGCATTTGAACGCCTTTGAAACAGGACAAACCTGTATCGACTGCCACAAAGGCATTGCCCACAAGGGCGTGCGTGACCAGTTGAGCGATGAAGAACTGGAAAAACTTGAAGCGCCTTATCCTTCCTATGTACGGGAAGTACCTGAAATGTACGAGAAGGGACTGGCAGAGATAAAAGCACAGGAAGCTGAAGAAGAAGCCAAGCGAAAAATCGAGAAAGAAAAAGCACGAGAAGCAGCTAAAGCAGCCAAAGAAGCGGAGCAAAAACGCATTGATGCCGCCGTGGCAGCAGCCTTGGCAAGTCAAGCCAGCACCAGCGGTGGCGAATCTGCTGCCACTACCGCCGGCACAGCTGCCGCAACAGCTGCAAGCTTTGGCGTGGACTGGAGTGCTGTGCCCGATCGTGAGATCACTTTGTTCTACCCGGGACAGACCTCCATCGAATGGGTACTCAATGGCCGTGATCACGGGGGGGCTCGTCCCTTTGTCAAAGGCGGTGATCGTTGCGTCACCTGTCATGACAAAGAAACAGCCGATATGGGTAAAAAGATGGTCACTGGCGAAAAAGCCGAGCCTACTCCCATTCCCGGCAAGCGCGGCAGTATTCCAGTGAAAGTTCAGGCAAGTCACGATGCTGACAATATCTTCCTGAGATTTGAGTGGGAAGACACTGACCATGTGCCCGTACCCTTTGTAGAAGGCGGCAAAATGGATCCAGAGAACCCCATGAAGATCGCCATCATGTTGGGAACCGACGACGTGGAATTTGCAGATCGTGCCGGTTGCTGGGGAACCTGCCATCATGACGCCCGTACCATGCCACATGCCCCCGATCAGGCTGTGCTGGACGCTAGTGATGCAGCCAAGGTTCTAGACCTGAAACAAGGTGTTACCAAATACCTCAAAGAAAGTCGCACCAAGATCGAGGTCAAGGGACGCCGAGGCAAAAAACGCGGTGGCTGGGACAAGCTGAAGAGTCCTGAAGAAATACAGGAAGCTTTGAACTCAGGACTGTTTATGGACTTGATGCGCTATAAATCAGGCACAGGCACTACGGAAAATGGCTACATTCTTGAACAACGCCACATGAGCGGTGGCGGACAGTTTGACGTCAATGCCAAAAAAGAAGGTAATACCTGGGTTGTGGAAATGAAGCGCAAGCTCAACACCGGAAAACCTGGTGATATCACCATCGAACCCGGCAAACTCTACAACTTCGGCTTTGCCATTCATGATGACTACAGCAACGCACGTTTCCACCATGTCTCCCTGGGCTACAAACTGGGGCTGGACAATGATGAAGCGGAAGTCAATGTTGTAAAGAAATAATACTAAAAGCACCTAGGGAAGCTCTGATTGATTCTGGCGCGAGCAGATTGCGGTGAATGTGTTCAGTTCAAGGCGTAAACCGCACGTAATAGCTGGCTATTGCGAAGGTTTACAACGCAGAAATGAACGATTTTGCGCCGCAAGATGCCGTGTCATGAATCGATCAGGGCTTCCCTAAGCAAACTGGCTGGCAGAAGCAATTCTGCCAGCTTTTTTTATGTCCAGGGATGGACGGTATGCCCCAAAGAGCCAGGGATGGCGATGGGGCGCAT
>CAYXOS010000028.1:0-22731 GCA_964467115.1 uncultured Sedimenticola sp. | reverse complement strand
TCCCTGGATGAGCTGAAGCAGGAATTGCACGACAAGCTTAAAGAGCAATTCAGCCTGCGTATGCAAAATGGCACAGGTCAACTGGCGCGTCACCACGTTGTTAAGCAGGTGCGTCGTGATATCGCGCGCATCAAGACAGTAATGAACGAAATGCGGAAGGCAGGTTAGTGATGAGCGAGCAAGGCCAGACAAACCGTACGCTGCAAGGTAAAGTCATCAGTGACAAGATGGATAAATCCATCACCGTGCAGATTGAGCGTCGGGTTAAACATCCTATCTATGGGAAATATATTCGCCGTTCCACCAAGGTGCATGCCCACGACGAGAATAACGAATGTCGTGCAGGGGATGTGGTTGTGGTAGAACAATGCCGTCCACTTTCTAAGACCAAGAAATGGCGTTTCGTCAAATTGGTCGAAAAGGCTAACTGAGCAATTCTTCGACGATTCGTTGAAGATACTGACTGACAACATAAGGGTAGTGTCATGATCCAGATGCAAACCATACTGAACGTTGCCGACAATAGCGGTGCAAAACGAGTTCAGTGCATCAAAGTGCTGGGCGGTTCACATCGCCGATATGCTGGCGTTGGGGATATCATCAAGGTGTCTGTTAAAGACTCCATTCCCCGCGGTAAAGTTAAAAAAGGTGACGTTTATAACGCAGTAGTTGTTCGCACCAAGAAAGGTGTGCGCCGTCCAGATGGTTCGGTGATCCGTTTTGACGGCAATGCAGCTGTGTTGCTCAACGCCCAACTGCAACCCATCGGCACCCGTATTTTTGGCCCGGTGACTCGTGAATTGCGTGGCGAACGTTTTATGAAAATAATTTCGTTGGCTCCAGAGGTGCTTTGAGGAATTGTCATGGCAAGTAAGATTCGTAAAGGTGACGATGTAATCGTCTTGGCTGGTAAAGACAAGGGTAAGCGCGGAACCGTGCTGCAATTGGTAGGCGATAGCCGAGTGTTGGTTGAAAATATCAACCTGGCGAAAAAACATGCCAAGCCCAATCCCCAGAAGGGAGAGCCTGGTGGTATCGTCGAAAAGGAAATGCCCATGGATATTTCCAATGTCGCATTGTTCAACCCCGTAAGCAACAAGGCTGATCGCGTTGGTTTCAAAACCCTCGATGATGGTCGTAAGGTGCGTGTATTTAAATCCAACGGCGAAGTCGTGGACGTCTGAGGCAAGTAATCCAATGGCTAGGTTACAGGATCAATATAAAGAACAGGTTATTCCCGCGCTGATCGAGAAATTCGGTTACAAAAGCGTGATGCAGGTACCTCGTATTGAAAAAATCACCCTGAATATGGGTGTGGGCGAGGCAACTGGGGATAAGAAAATTTTACAGAACGCGGTTGGCGACATGGTGCAGATTGCAGGCCAAAAGCCTGTGGTTACACTGGCAAGAAAATCAGTCGCCGGATTTAAGATTCGTGAAGGTTGGCCCATAGGTTGCAAGGTAACCTTACGTGCCGATCGCATGTACGAATTTCTGGATCGGCTGGTGAATATTGCGATCCCCAGAATCCGGGATTTCCGGGGCTTGAACCCGAAATCTTTTGACGGTCGCGGTAATTACAGCATGGGTATCAAAGAGCAGATCATTTTTCCAGAAGTGGAATATGATAAAATTGACGCCTTGCGCGGTATGGATATCACCATTACCACCAGCGCAGCCAGTGATGAGGAAGGACGAGCCCTGCTTGAGGGATTCAACTTTCCCTTCAAGTAATTGAATTAGAGAGTCCAGGAACTATGGCAAAGAAAAGCATGATCGCTCGTGAAAATAAACGAGCCAATTTGGCCGCTAAGCACGCAACTAAACGTGCCGAGCTAAAGGCTATCATCAAGAACCCTGAAAGTAGTCTGGAGCAGATTGATATGGCTGTATTGGCGATGCAAAAACTGCCTCGGGACTCAAGTCCTGTTCGCAAGCAGCGTCGTTGCCGTATTACCGGTCGTCCTCACGGTGTATACCGTAAGTTTGGGCTGTGCCGTAACAAGCTACGCGAAGCTGCCATGCGTGGTGATGTTCCTGGTCTTAAGAAGGCCAGTTGGTAAAATCAGATTTCATAGTTGCCGTTACTGCGTAGCGGTTACAGATTAAATTCCATGGATATGCAAAATATTTATGGATTTTTTCAAAAAAGTTAGCTAAAGTGTCCGGCTCCCCAGCATGGGGGCTGAATTCGTCAATGGGTATCGAGCTTCGTGCTAGAAGTTGCCTGACCCGAGGAGCCTTTAAATATGAGTATGTCAGATCCAATTGCGGATATGCTAACGCGCATCCGTAATGGCCAGTCTGCTGGCAAGGTCAGTGTGTCGCTGCCTGCATCCAAGAAAAAAATGGCGATCGCTGCGGTCCTCAAGAACGAGGGTTATATCAGCGACGTGAATACGTCCGACGTCGATGGCAAGCCTGTCATGGAAATTACCCTGAAGTATTTTCAGGGGCAGCCAGTCATCGATATGGTCAAGCGCGTTAGTCGTCCCGGTTTGCGTATCTACAAGGGGCGCAATGAATTGCCCAAGGTACGCGGTGGTCTGGGTATCGCTATCGTTTCAACTTCTCGTGGTGTAATGACTGATCGTGAGGCCCGTACCAAGGGTCATGGCGGTGAAGTTGTTGCCTTCGTCGCTTAATTGGGTAGGGGGCTGATATGTCACGTATTGCAAAAGCACCTATCGCAATTACATCTGGACTGGATGTAAAGATCGACGGTCAAAAAGTTACGGTCAAGGGTTCCAAGTCTACCCAGGAATACGACGTTCATCCTATGGTTGAAGTTGTTATGGAAGACGGTGAACTGCGCTGTAAGCCAAAAGATCCCAACGCCAAGCAAGGCTGGGCAATGGCAGGAACCATGCGTTCATTGCTGAACAATATGGTTATCGGAGCCACCCAGGGTTTCCAGAAGAAATTACAACTGGTCGGTGTTGGCTATCGTGCCCAGGTTAAAGGTAAGGTTCTGGATCTGAGTCTTGGCTTTTCTCACCCTGTCGAGCACGCCATTCCTGAAGGCATCACCATTGAAACGCCGAGTCAGACTGAGATCGTGGTTTCTGGTACTGATAAACAAAAAGTAGGACAGGTAGCTGCAGAAATTCGTCGCTATCGTCCGCCCGAGCCTTATAAGGGTAAAGGTGTCCGCTATGCGGATGAGTATGTAATCCGCAAAGAAGCGAAGAAGAAATAAGAGGTTATGACGATGGACAAGAAAACAAGTCGCATACGTCGTGCTCGTCGTTCAAGAGCAAAGATTCGCGAGCTGGGCGTACATCGCCTGAGCATACATCGCACTCCACGCCATATTTATGCGCAAGTGATCGCGCCAAGTGGCGATGTGGTTGTATGTTCCGCTTCTACTCTGGACAGTGACGTGCGTGGTAGTGTCGAAGGATCTACCGGAAACGCTGGCGCAGCGTCAGTCGTGGGTAAATTCGTAGCCGAGCGTGCCAAAGCTGCTGGTGTTGAAAAGGTGGCATTTGATCGTTCAGGTTTTCGTTATCATGGCCGCGTAAAAGCGTTGGCGGAAGCTGCCCGCGAAGCCGGGTTGCAGTTCTGAGGATTGAATAATGGCAAATTATGAACAAAACGCCGGCGACGATTTCATTGAGAAATTAGTAGCTGTAAACCGTGTTGCCAAAGTTGTCAAAGGTGGTCGCCAGTTTGGTTTTTCTGCCTTGGTTGTCGTTGGTGATGGCGATGGCAAAGTGGGTTTTGGTATGGGTAAAGCAAAGGAAGTGCCTATCGCCATACAAAAAGCCATGGAAACTGCGCGTCGCAACATGAAGAATATCAAGTTGGCAGACGGTACCTTGCAATACCCAGTTATTGGACGTCACGGTGCTGCCAAGGTCTACATGCAGCCCGCATCTGACGGTACCGGTATCATCGCTGGTGGTGCCATGCGTGCTATCTGTGAAGCGGCCGGTGTACATAACGTATTGGCAAAATGTATCGGCAGCAATAACCCAATCAATGTGGTTCGCGCTACGATGAATGGTCTGGCGGACATGGTTAGCCCTGAAGACGTAGCTGCCAAGCGCGGCAAGACCGTTGAAGAAATTTTAGGATAATCACCATGGCTGATTCAAAAATGATGAAGGTTAAATTGGTGCGCAGCATGAATGGGCGACTGAAGAACCATCAAGCCTGTGTGCGTGGACTCGGTCTGCGTCGCATGCATCAGGTTGTAGAAGTTGAAGATACCCCATCGACGCGTGGCATGTTGAACAAAGTATCTTATATGGTACAGCTCGTGGAGGATGCGTAACATGCGTCTGAATACACTTAAACCCGCTGAGGGAAGCAAGACTGACAGAAAGCGTGTTGGTCGTGGAATCGGCAGTGGTCTTGGTAAAACCTGTGGTCGCGGCCATAAAGGTCAAAAATCACGTTCTGGTGGTTTTCACAAGGTTGGATTTGAAGGCGGTCAAATGCCTTTGCAGCGTCGTTTGCCTAAGGTGGGTTTCCGTTCGCGCAAAGCAAAATATACTGCTGAAATCCGCTTGGACGAATTAGGCAAGGTTGCAGGTGATGTTGTGGATATGGCTGCTTTGTATGAAGCTGACATTATTCCTCTCACCATGAAACGTGCCAAAGTAATCTTGTCTGGCGAAATTACTCGTGCCGTAACTGTCAAAGGTTTGCGTGCTACCAAAGGTGCCCGCGCTGCTATTGAAGCTGCCGGCGGTAAGGTAGAGGACTGATTTAACTCATGGCTCTTAATCCTGCAGCTGCGAAAGGTGTTCAACCCGGTCAATTCACTGAATTGCGCCAGCGTTTCCTGTTTTTGTTGGGGGCGTTGATCGTATATCGGATTGGTACCTATATCCCGGTTCCTGGTGTGAACCCGGCTGCCCTGGCAGCATTGTTTGATCAGCAGCAGGGTAGTATTCTGGGCATGTTCAACATGTTCTCTGGTGGCGCGCTCAAGCGAGCTTCCATTCTTGCGCTGGGCATTATGCCGTATATCTCTGCTTCGATTATTGTGCAGTTGATGACCTCGGTGGTTCCGAAGCTGGAGCAGTTGAAAAAGGAAGGAGAAGCGGGGCGACGCAAGATCACCCAGTACACCCGTTATGGAACCGTGGTGTTGGCTACCTTTCAGGCCATAGGAATATCCGTTGCTCTGCAAAGCCAGTCGTCAGGTGGCATGTCTATGGTGATGGCGCCGGGTATGGCATTTGTTTTTACCGCAGCTGTTTCTCTGGTTACGGGCACCATGTTTCTGATGTGGTTGGGTGAGCAGATTACCGAACGAGGACTTGGTAACGGCATTTCCATGATCATCTTTGCGGGTATTGTCGCAGGATTGCCTGCAGCCTTCGGATCAGTCGGTGAACTTGTGCGCAACGGTGAGATGAATGCGCTGTTCGCGTTGTTCTTATTCCTGTTGGCTCTTGGCGTAACCGCATTCGTGGTATTTGTCGAAAGAGGGCAGCGTAGAATCACCATTAATTATGCCAAACGTCAGCAGGGAAGACGTTTGCTCGCTGCCCAGAGTAGCTTCCTGCCGTTGAAATTGAATATGGCTGGTGTTATTCCTCCTATATTCGCTTCCAGTATTATTCTGTTCCCCACTACCCTGGCGCAGTGGGCTGGTAACACACCCAACATGCGTTGGATGCAGGATATCGTAGCGAAGCTGTCTCCTGGGGAGCCGATCTATGTGGCTTTATACGCGGCGGCGATTGTGTTTTTCTGTTTTTTCTATACGGCATTGGTGTTCAACGCCAGGGAAACAGCAGATAACCTGAAACGATCTGGTGCTTTTATTCCAGGAATTCGCCCAGGAGAGCAAACTGCCAAATACATTGATGGGGTAATGACGCGACTAACCCTCGCTGGCGCTATCTATATTACTGCGGTTTGTTTGTTGCCTGAATTTCTGATCGTAGGTTGGAATGTGCCTTTCTATTTTGGTGGTACCTCGCTACTGATCGTGGTTGTGGTAATTATGGATTTCATCGCCCAGGTGCAGTCGCATCTTATGTCCCATCAATATGAAGGGCTGATGAAGAAAGCTAATCTTAAAGGCCAAGGTGGCGCGGGCATGATCCGCTAAGCCTCGGTAGATATATAGGACTGAGACAATGAAAGTTCGAGCTTCGGTAAAGAAAATGTGCCGTAATTGCAAAATCATCAAGCGCAAAGGCGTGGTACGAGTGATTTGCACAGATCCAAGACATAAGCAGCGTCAGGGTTAAACTTGGTGTTGCCATGTTTCTGGCTCGATTAGAGTCTGAAGCATAATTTTGTATTGTAAAACTGTTGTAGTTGAGTTATAGTTCCGCGGCTTCGTGGTACGTAATTTTCCACAACAATCCGAGTATAGCATCTGAGGAGATGACAGGATGGCCCGCATAGCAGGCGTAAATATTCCAGACCGCAAACATACGGTCATCGCATTGACAGCGATTTATGGCATTGGTCGTTCACGTGCGGCTAAAATCTGTGACGACGCCGGCGTAGCGGCGGATCGTAAAATTATCGAGCTGGACGAAACTGAGCTAGAGAAATTACGTGAAGAGGTTGCCAAGTTTATGGTGGAAGGTGATCTTCGTCGAGAAATATCCATGAACATCAAGCGTCTTATGGATCTTGGTTGTAATCGTGGTATTCGTCATCGTCGTGGTTTGCCATTACGTGGGCAGCGCACTAAAACTAATGCGCGCACCCGTAAAGGTCCTCGTCGTCCGATCAAACGCTAATAGCAAAGTTAATTCGAGAGTGTAGGTACAGGCATGGCCAAGTCCACAACCCGTTCCAAAAAGAAAATTAAAAAGTCAGTAAGCGATGGTATCGCGCATATCCATGCGTCATTCAACAACACCATTATTACTATCACCGATCGCCAGGGCAATGCTCTGTGCTGGGCCACCTCAGGTGGGTCTGGTTTCCGCGGTTCACGTAAAAGTACGCCATTTGCTGCACAGGTTGCTGCGGATCGTGCTGGTCAGGTGGCTAAGGAATATGGGGTAAAGAACCTGGACGTAAACGTTAAAGGTCCTGGACCTGGTCGCGATTCTGCTGTCCGTGCGCTTAACAACGCTGGTTTTAAAATTACCAGTATTACTGATGTGACACCCATACCTCATAATGGTTGTCGTCCACCTAAGAAACGTCGGGTGTAATTTCATGGCTAGATATCTCGGACCAAAATGTAAACTGATGCGTCGTGAAGGTACAGACCTTTACTTGAAAAGTCGTGCGCGGTCGGTTGACTCCAAGTGCAACATGGAAAAGTTGCCAGGGCAAACCCAGGAGCGCCGCCGTCGTTTGTCTGACTATGGCGTGCAGCTGCGTGAAAAGCAGAAGGTTCGCCGTTTGTATGGTGTATTGGAAAAACAATTCCGTAACTATTACGCTACTGCAGACCGTAGGAAAGGCCCTACCGGTGAAAACTTGTTGCAACTTTTAGAGCAGCGACTGGACAATGTGGTGTATCGCATGGGGTTCGGTGCAACTCGAAACGAAGCACGGCAACTGGTTAGCCATAAAGCCATAGAAGTGAATGGCAAAGTGGTCAACGTGGCATCCTACAGTGTTAAAGCAGATGATGTTGTAACAGTGTGCGAAAAGTCCCGTAAGCAAGCGCGTATCGCAAGTGCGCTTTCCCTCGCAGAACAATACGGTTTTCCTGACTGGGTCGAAGTCGATGTAAAAGGAATGACTGGTACATTCAAGCGAGTTCCAGAGCGTGTCGATTTGCCAGCAGAAATCAACGAACAGCTCATCGTCGAGCTTTACTCCAAGTAAGCTAGGAAGGTATGTTCATGGCGGACTCCGTCACAGAATTTTTAAAGCCACGCATTATTGGCGTGGACAAGGTTAATGATCGTAGATCTAAAGTTTCCCTGGAGCCTCTGGAAAGAGGATTCGGGCATACTTTAGGTAACGCATTGCGTCGTATTTTGCTGTCGTCTATGCCCGGTTGTGCCATTGTCGATGCAGAAATCGAGAATGTGCTACACGAGTACAGTGGTGTTGAAGGTGTGCAAGAGGATGTACTTGAAATCCTGCTTAACCTCAAAGGCGTAGCCATTGTCATGGAAGATCGTGACGATGCGGAATTGTCGCTGAAGGTTAAAGGGCCTGCAGTCGTGACTGCCGCTGATATTCAGCTGACCCATGGCGTAGAAATCGTTAACCCTGATCATGTTATCGCCCATTTGACAGAGAAGGGTGAGTTGAGCATGTTGCTCAAGGCGCGTCGTGGGCGTGGCTATGAAGCCTCTTCTACAAGAGAGAGTGCTGCTGGCGAGGATCGTCCGATTGGTCATTTACAATTGGATGCTTCTTTCAGCCCAGTGTTGCGAGTTTCTTATAGCGTCGAATCTGCCCGGGTCGAGCAACGCACGGATTTGGACAGGCTGGTTATCGATATTGAGACAAACGGTACCATTGATCCTGAAGATGCCATCCGCCGTTCTGCAACCATCATGCAGAGGCAGTTGGAGACATTTGTCTACCTGGAAGAAACCAGTCCAGAAGATGATCAAGTAGCAGAGCCGGAAGCACCAGCTATCGATCCGATACTGTTGCGCCCTGTGGACGACCTGGAACTCACGGTGCGGTCTGCGAATTGTTTGAAAGCAGAGAATATCTTCCTCATCGGCGATTTGATTCAACGTACAGAAGTGGAATTGCTCAAGACGCCGAATTTGGGTAAGAAATCTCTGAACGAGATCAAAGACGTGCTTGCTACAAGGGGGTTGTCCTTGGGCGTGCGTCTCGAAAACTGGCCACCCGAAAATATACAGGAACTGGTAGCGAAATAATCGCTGTTTGTTGAAATTTAACTTTTACTTTAGGAAAGTCGACCCATGCGTCATCGCAAAGCCGGACGGCAATTAAATAGAAATAGTTCTCATCGTAAAGCCATGTATCGCAATATGGCGGTATCGTTGATCGAACACGAGCTGATTAAAACAACTTTGCCTAAGGCTAAAGAGCTACGCCGCGTTGCGGAACCGCTCATTACCCTGGCGAAAGAAGACGGTGTGTCCAAGCGTCGCTTGGCATTCTCTCGCTTGCGCGATGCTGCCGCTGTTGGAAAATTGTTTTCCGAACTCGGTCCTCGTTACAAAGAGCGTAGCGGTGGATATCTGCGTATCCTGAAATGCGGGTATCGTAGTGGCGATAAAGCACCTATGGCGTATGTCGAGTTGGTGGATCGTCCCATTGATGACGACGCAGAGGGTATGGCCGAGGACTAAGTTATCCATCGCTTTACTACTCTACGAAAAGAACCGGGTTTTAACCCGGTTTTTTTGTGCTTATTTTTTTTGTAGGCCCCTTCCCCTGGATAGGTGTCAGTCATCATTTGAGGGGATATCCTAAAAAGCGCTTCCCCAGGTACAATCAGGTATACCATTCTTCAACGGAAAGCGCTAATGACTGGACCACCCATCTACTTGTTTACTGATTTCGGGACAGGGGGGCCTTATCTGGGACAGATGACATCTGCGCTAAAGCAACACGCACCTGACTGCAGTGTTATTAACCTGATGTGTGATGCGCCTTTTGCCAACCCCAAGGCCAGTGGGTATTTACTATCAGCCTTGTCTGAATACCTTCCAGTAAACTTCATCGTGGTCGCGGTAGTGGATCCCGGCGTTGGAAGCAACAGGAAATGCCTGTGCCTACAAGTCGATGATTGTTGGTACTTGGGGCCAGATAATGGTTTGCTTGCCATGATTGCCAAACGGTACCCTCAAGCACAAATAACGGAATTGGATGTTGATCAATTTCTTCATGTCTCCTCCAGTTTTCATGGTAGGGATATTTTTGCCCCGGCGGCAGGGGCAATTTACACCCACTCGAAATTGAATAGGACCGAACTTTCCAGGCAGAATATGGTTGGTACGGATTGGGTGTTGGATCTCCCGGAGATCATTTATATTGATGGATTTGGCAATGCAATGACGGGTTTGATAGCTAAACACTATCCTGATATTCAAACCTTAGCGGTGCAGGGGCAACGGGTAGCTCGAGGTCACACCTTTTCAGATGCCCCGCACGGCATGCCACTATTCTATGAGAACTCCATTGGTCTGTGGGAAATAGCGGTCAATCTGGGTAATGCAGCCAAGACATTAGGGCTTCAAGTTGGGGATAAGGTGGCGATAAATATGTCGTAATAGACAGGTTGGTGAACTGTATTCTGGTAATAGAAGCATCTCTGAGCTACTATTTAGCGCATGAAAAGATATTTTATATTCTCGTTACTGGCTTTTGTTGCGGTATCTCAAGCCCAGATTTATAAATGGACTGATGGTTCTGGAAATGTGCATTATGGCGATCAGCCTGATGCTCCCCATGCCAAGAAGATGAACAAACTGCCAGAACTATCCACCTACGCGCCTCCTCCGGTTCCAGAGAAGCAATCCATACCAGATATAGAGATCGAGAAAGAAGATAAAGTTACCGATGATGAAAAGCAGAAAAAGCCTTTTAAATATCGCGAATTGAAAATAGTTAGTCCGGAAGATGGGGGAACTCTTCGTAGCAGCCCGGGAAATATCTCAATATTTGTTGCGGTGGCGCCGGTGCTGAGAAAAGATGACTATCTCAAGCTGACATTGGATGGGGCAACCCTGAAGGAAAAGTATCATAGTACCGTGATCTCGCTAAAGCACGTTGATCGAGGCTTGCATACGGTTTCGGTTGCTGTGTTCAATAAGAAGGGTGAACAAATGATTAGCTCGTCATCTACAACCTTCCAACTTCACAGAACCATCGCTCGCTGAATATATCCACTCTGCGATTCAAATTAAGGCGTGTGTCAAGTCGCGGTTATCAGGATGTTGAAGAGGTCCTTCCATGGACTTTTTCGACCAAGGCACATACATGTCCCACACCCAGGCTATCGACAAAACGGTGTTTTTGAACAACCTGTTAGTTGGATAGCTGAGTCTCATGTTCTTGTCTCCATGGATAATAATGTGTCGAGAGTGGGTCGGGGTTCCTAAACAACATTGGCCAGCACGAACTCGCTCATGAAAGACATGCCAAATGCAGGTGCATCGAAACTCGCTGAATGGATACTATCCAATCAGATCACAGCCGTGGTGTTGTTTGATCATTCCTTGACCATACGTTATCTGAATGCCGCAGCAGAAATGCTGTTGTCGGTAAGCGCACGTATGGTGATAGGGAAACCTTTGGAGCAGATATTACGCTGCCCTGAAGATGATATGGTGCAGCATCTTGAAACAGTAACCCGTAGCAACCAGCCATTGAGTGAAAGAGAACTTACCCTGATATTGCCTGATGGTAGAAGTATTACCGTTGATTGTACTCTGGTGCCCTGTGAGGAAGGTGGCGATTCTGAACTGGTGTTAGCAGAAATACGCCGGGTAGATCGGCAATTGAGAATGACCCGGGAAGAGCAGTTGATCCGACAAAACCTCGCCACCCGGGATCTTATCCGTGGTTTGGCACATGAAATAAAAAACCCCTTGGGTGGTGTCAGAGGCGCTGCGCAACTGCTTGCCATGGAATTGGAAAACAGCGAGCTTAGTGATCACACGCAAATAATCATTGAAGAGGTTGATCGCCTCAAATCGTTGGTCGATCAGATGCTTGGGTCACGCCAATTGCCAGTGATGAAGCGAGTAAATATCCATCATATACTCGAGCGGGTCTGCACTATTGTTGCCGCCGACCCCGAGTATGATGCGGTAATGAGCAGGGACTATGATCCAAGTATCCCCGATCTTATGGGTGATTCCGATCAGCTGATCCAGGCGATATTGAATATATTGCAGAACGCTGTGCAAGCAACGGAAGGTCAGGGCAAGATCATATTGCAAACGCGTATTCTCAGACAATTTACCCTGGCAAACATCAAACACCGATTGGTGGTGCAACTGAACATCATTGATGATGGTCCTGGTGTCCCTCCTGACCTTCAGGAACGGGTGTTTTACCCCATGGTTACGGGCAAGTCAGAAGGCACCGGTTTAGGCTTGTCTTTGGCTCAGTCTTTGATCAATCGTCACGGTGGTCTGATAGAATTCACCAGTAAACCGGGAAAGACCGTTTTTACCATCTATCTTCCACTGGAACAAATATCATGAGTGCAGATGCCGTCTGGATAGTCGATGACGATAAATCAATTCGTTGGGTACTGGAAAAGACACTGACAAAAGCCGGATTTGATGCCACCAGTTTTGAGCATCCGCAAGATCTGTTGAGAGCATTGCAGTCCTCGGAGCCAGCGGCAATCCTTTCAGATATTCGAATGCCCGATATGGATGGTTTGACGCTGCTGGGTGAAATTCACAAACTCCAGCCGCAATTACCAGTGATTATCATGACCGCCCATTCAGATCTTGATAGTGCGGTAAAAGCGTATGATGTAGGTGCTTTTGAATACCTGCCCAAGCCATTTGATTTGCGCGAAGTTGTTGATCAGGTAGAAAAAGCTGTAGCCAGTCGAACCCAGGAATCGACGACTATCGAAGCTGGGATCGCAGAAAATGGTGGTCTTATTGGCGAGGCATCGTCCATGCAGGAAGTATTTCGTGCCATAGGGCGTTTGGCGCGATCCAATATTTCCGTCTTGATCAATGGTGAATCTGGGACAGGCAAAGAACTCGTCGCCCGGGCATTGCATCAGCACAGCCCGCGTTCTGAGCAGCCATTTATTGCGTTGAACATGGCCGCCATTCCAAGGGAGCTGATGGAGTCGGAATTATTCGGACATGAAAAAGGTGCCTTCACCGGCGCCCAGACAAGACGGGTGGGGCGTTTTGAGCAGGCCGAGGGCGGTACATTGTTCCTGGATGAAATCGGGGATATGCCTGCCGAAGCGCAAACTCGCTTGCTGAGAGTTTTGGCTGATGGGGAGTTTTATCGGGTAGGCGGTGCAAGTACCGTAAAGGCAGATGTCCGCATTATTGCAGCGACGCACCAGGATCTTGAGTCACTGGTAGAGAAAGGGGGGTTTCGGGAAGACCTGTTTCATCGTCTGAATGTCATTCGCGTGCATATTCCACCCTTGCGAGAACGGCGTGAAGATATTGGATTGTTGATGGAGCACTTCTTGCGGAAAGCGGCGGCAGAATTGGAGGTGGATGTAAAATCCCTGAAGCCAGAAGCCTTGGCGTATCTGGAAAATTTCACCTGGCCGGGGAATGTCCGACAACTGGAGAATATGGCGCGTTGGATAACAGTTATGGCCTCCGGTCAGGAAATCAATGTCCAGGATCTGCCGCCTGAAATATTGGGTGACAATGCTGAAATGCCGCCCGCATCAAACGATTGGCAGACAGTATTGCAAAACTGGGTTAGTAGTAGCTATGAGCAGGGGAAAACAGGCTTACTCAATGAAGTGGAAGCCGTGCTTGTCAAAGCGGCACTACAGGCTACCGATGACAAAAAGCAAGAAGCCGCGCAACTGCTGGGGTGGGGAAGAAACACATTGACGCGTAAGCTCAAAAGTATGGAATAACTACCATTTCCATGGTTTCAGTAAGGCGATGACCGTCGCTACTAAGGCTATTATGATAAACAATTCTATTAACATTGATGAGGCTCTCAAAGGTGGATCTTACCAGTATCGAATTACCAGGCTCAAATATCGTGGAAATAAAGACTGTCGATGAACAGGTTCGTGTTCGATTTGAGCCGGCCTATTTGATCAAAACCATGACCGGCTCCGAAGAGCGTACCAAGTGGCGTCAGAATATTGAACTTGTTTTTGAAAATGCCGAATTGTTGGAAGGAGGAACATTAAACTTTCCCGCAAAATGTACCGGGGGTGATGTTGGAGAAAACATATATACCTACCGAGACATGATTCCCGTGCCACTGGAAAGTAAAGGCCAAGCACATTGTGATTTAGGCGTAGAAGGAAATTCCTTGCGTATCAAAGTACAGGCTGAAGCGGTGCAACTCGTTAGAGAAGGAATGCCTAAATATATAGAGCACCTTAGATAGTTTTCACCCACAATATAAGATCATTTGGAATAACCAGATTCCCCTATCTTGTAGGCGAAATATCTTGCACCTCAATCGTTCTCGCTACAACCCTGTTTATGGACGGAAAGTATGTAGGTGAGAGGTGTGACCGGTTTTGCTTCTTGTGCCACCCCACGCCCATGTGGGCAGTCTGTGAAGCTCTTGCTACTTGCTGCAAGGTGGGTGTTTGCGCAAGAAAAGCTGCCCCGGGGACATCCGTTGCGAACGCTGCCTCGTTATTGATGAATCTGCTTCATCCAGAATAAATCAGCGCTTCCCCAATAATCAAGGTGATGGCTGCTCAATGCCTAACTGTTGTTTGGTATTGATAAGATACTCGTCTGCAAAGCTGCGCAACTCGCCTGCCAATATGCTGTTTGGTGTGTCCAGTTGCAGTTTCCTCAATGCCGGTATCTGAGGAAAAGGGGGGGGCGGGTTGTACTCGTCCTTGTGGTCAATTTGTACGCAGGCTCTGGCAGCGATAACAAAATCAGCGAGTTTGGGGCGATTGCCGCCGTGGTCATGCATCCATTCCGTGGCATCACATATGCTCTGTGCCAGGGAATGAAAGACATTCCAATGGGACAGCAGCATCCTGCCGATTTCCTTGCCGAACATCAGTGCGCAATCTTGCAATTCTCGTGTCGATGTTTCCCGATAGTAGTTGTAGGCATAGCTAAGGATGGTTGTTTCACCGATATTGTGGAGCAAGCCAGCCAATTCAGCCTCTTGAGGATTGATGAGTTCGGTTTCCTGCGCCAGTCGCTTTGCTACGGCAGCAACGGTGATGCTGCGCTCCCAAGTGTTTTGGAAAGAGCGGTGAAGGGTGCTTACTTTTGGCGCACGAGACTCTTGAAACAGATTCAGGAAGGTGAGCTTGTGGACTTTCTGTGTGCTCATTTGTGCCAGAGCCGATGGCAGATTTGGAACTGAACTGCCTGGGCGCTGAAGATATTGGGCAGACTTGATCAGTTTCAGAGAAAGTACCGGGTCTAGTGCAATCCAATCGGAGATTTGGCTTGGGTCGTTTGCAGTACCGATGATATTTCTGCTGATGCTGAGGGCTGCGGGTTGCCATGAAAAAAGTAGCAAGCGCTGTTTTTGTAAATCTTCGTATATGTGGGCAACCATCTGTGTCGAGAAGTCAGCATTTTCTTCGCTGGTTTCTTCGACCAGATAATGGGATGAAGTCATCTCGGAAGAGTCTTCCAACTCTGCCAGTTCATCCAGCAAATCATCGCTTATTTTAAGATACTCAACAGGGGTGAGCGCCGAAACCCGATAGCGACTGGGTCTGAGACGAGACAATGGTGAGCGAGCAGATGCATCCTCATGCTTGATGACCCGTTGTCGTCCGTCTGCGGCTTCCATCAACACGTTTCCCCTGATCAGGAATAAGGTGCTTGGCTCGGCATCCTCCAATTCCATGAGCACAGCGCGTTTTTTTACCTTGAGCCATTCTGCCTTTTCTGCGATTTCCAGCAACTTATCGTAGGGTAAATCTGCAAGGGGCGTAAACCGCCGTAGCTCCTCTACGGAATGTGTCTCTGCATTCATCTATATTACCTCTCCGTTACTTATAGTATAGAAGGAAATGGCGGGGGGTAAATGCAGAAACGCAATGGATATACATATGGGTGACCTCTCTTGCGCGTAGATATCGAGCATGAGTTGATGGAGGTTCCCATGTGTTTACTATGGTGTTTGTTGTCAGCAGCCACATTTGGATGTTGGCGCTTGGTTGAGGCGCAGGCTCCCAGTGATTTGCGAGACGCGAGTGAGTTGGTTTTGCGCCATGTATTCCTGGATGCCGGTATTGATCTTGTGGCAGATCAACGGGTCGTAAAACAGTGCGGTACCAACGCCAACGGTACTCGCACCTGCGATGAGGAACTCCAAGGCATCGTCTGGGCTGGTAACACCACCCTGTCCGATAATGGGGATACCGTGCAGCTTGGCGACTTGATAAACTTGATGGACTTTCAGCAATGCAACAGGTTTGATCGCAGGGCCAGAAAGCCCTCCCTGGTTGTTGCCAATGACAGGAGAACGACTCTCGATATCAATCGCCATGCCCATGAGTGTGTTGATCACTGCCAGACCATCTGTACCTGCTTCAATACAGCGCTTGGCGTTATAGGCGATATCTGTCTGATTGGGGGAGAGCTTGGTGATCAAGGGTTTGTCTGTTACCTTTCGACACACTTCTACCACGCGTGCAGACATGTCGGGGTCATTGCCAAAGGCGACGCCGCCTTCTTTGACGTTGGGGCAGGAAATGTTGATTTCGATGGCGTCTATAGGGGAGTTGTCAAATTTACGTGTAACCTCTTCATACTCTTCCAGAGTGGAGCCGGAGACATTGGCGATGAAGCGGGTCTCGGTAAAATCCAGGGAGGGAAGGATGTTGGAAATAACCTGGTCTACACCTGGGTTCTGCAACCCAATGGCATTGAGCATACCGCCAGGGGTTTCGTAGACGCGATGGGGTGCGTTCCCCGGACGTGGGCTGCCGGTAGTGCCTTTAAGGCAGACAGCCCCCGCATCCCGATTGGAGAAACCTTGCACACGGGTGTATTCTTCGCCAAAACCTACGCAACCCGAAAGTAACACCAAAGGTGTATTGAAATTCATGCCACAAAAATCTACTTCAAGGCGAGGATCAGTCATCATCAGGCTCCGGAGGAAAATGCGTGTTTAACCTCGTATTGTATCAGCCAGAGATACCGCCAAACACAGGAAATATCATTCGTTTATGTGCCAATACGGGCTGTATTCTGCATCTGGTGCATCCCCTGGGGTTTGAGCTGGATCATAGTCGTTTGAAGCGTGCCGGATTGGACTACCATGAGTTTGTCGGCGTACAGGAACATGGGTCTTATGCGGCGTTGCTGGAGGCTTTGCAGCCATCCCGGGTGTTGGCATTTACCACCAAGGGGTATGCTTCTCATGCAAGTATCACCTATGAGGAAGGCGACGTATTGATGTTTGGCTCGGAGACCAAAGGATTGCCAGAGGAGATTCTGAACAGTTTGCCTGAGAACCACCGTCTTCGCCTGCCGATGATGCCGGGGCAACGTAGCTTGAATCTATCCAATGCGGCGGCGGTGGCAGTATATGAGGCGTGGCGGCAGCTGGGTTTTTCCGGGGTAGATGGCTTGGATGAGTGAGCTTCAGGCTTGCTCGGATTTTTGTTCGCGACTTAACAGGCCTTTGACTGCGGCGGTTGGATCCAAGCCCTTATAGATGATCTGATAGATGTGTTCGGTAATGGGCATTTCCACCCCAAGATTTTTGGCTTTTGCATGGAAATCCCGGGCGGCAGCCAGTCCTTCGACTTCTTGCCCAATGCGTTTTTTCGCATCCTCGATATCAAGACCTTCTGCCAATGCCAGTCCCATGCGTCGGTTGCGGGATTGATCGTCTGTGCAAGTCAGTACCAGGTCGCCCAATCCGGCCAGCCCCATAAAGGTTTCATGCTTGCCTCCCATTGCCATGCCAAGGCGGGTGATTTCAGCCAGTCCGCGGGTAATCAGGGCGGCTCGGGCGTTGGCGCCAAAGCCTAGTCCGTCAGACATGCCGGCAGCGATTGCCATCACATTCTTGGCGGCTCCCCCTACCTGTACACCAACGATATCGTCGGAAGTGTAGGTGCGGAAGCTGTCTCCGTGCAGATAATCCGCCAGACGTGCCGCATGAGCAGGGCTGCTGGAGGCGACGGTAATTGCCGTGGGAATGCCTTTTGCCACTTCCATGGCGAAGGTCGGGCCGGAAACGACGGCGATGTCCGCGTTGGGAAAGGTGTCTCTGGCAACTTCGCTCATGAGTCGCAAATGAGTCGGTTCCAGCCCTTTCGTTGCCCAACTCAGTGACTCCAGGTCAGGTTTGAGCTGCTTCAGTTGCTGTAATACGCTGGCAAAAGCGTGGCTGGGGACGACCACCAGGATTTCATCGGCGTCGGCGATGCTTTCAGCCAAATCTGCTGTGGGGTGCAGGCTGGGAGGGAAGGCAACGCCCGCTAGAAAATGTTTGTTTTCCCTGTCTTCCTGCAGCCGGGCGATTTCATCCGGGGCATGTCCCCACAACTGCACCTCATGTCCGTGTCTTGCCAGCAGAATACCCAGGGCAGTTCCCCAGGAGCCAGCGCCAAGAACGGCAATTTTTGGTGCAGATGTGGTCATGGGCAAGAAATCAATGCTCGGCGGGTTCAGCTTCTTGTTTTTGTTGCTGCACTTGCTGTGCATACAAGGCTTCAAAGTTGACTGGTGCGAGGAGGAACTGAGGGAAGCTGCCGCGATTGATCAAATCTGAGAGCACTTCACGAACGTAGGGGAAAAGCACGTTGGGGCAGTAGATGCCCAGCATAGGGCCCATTTCCTCTTCGGGGATGCCTCGCGCCAGGAAGATTCCAGACTGGGTGGCTTCCGCCAGGTAGGCAGTACGATCTTCGATTTTCGCCGTGACGGTAACCGTCAGGGAAACTTCGATGTTGCCTTCGCCCAGATCTTTTACGGCGTTGTTCAAATTAACATTTATCTCCGGCTTCCATTCCTGCATGAAAATATCGGGAGAATTTGGGGTCTCGAAAGAGATGTCCTTGGTGTAGATGCGTTGAATGGAAAACTGACGCTGGTTTTCTTCTGTCATGTGAGTAATTCCTGAAAATGAAAGAGTGATTATTTACGTTTGATGGGTAGTCCGGCGCTTTGCCAGGCCATCATGCCGCCACGAAGATTGTGAACATCCTGGAAACCTGATTTCATCAGAGTTTTGCAAGCCATGGCAGAGCGTGATCCTGAACGGCAGGCGACAACTACGGGCTTGTCCTTGTATTTATCCAGTTGTTGCAATTGTTTTGCCAGACCATTCAATGGGATGTTGATCGCGTTGACAATATGCCCCTTGTTGAATTCGGCAATGGAGCGCACATCCACCACAACCGCATCATCATGATTGATGAGGGTCGTTGTCTGCAATGCATCCACCGCGGCTTTATTGACGGGGTCGAAAAAAATGTTCCAGATCAGTGCGCCGGTCAGAGCCAGAAAAGTTATGACCAGAAGCAGGTGATTGGTAATGAATTCTGCCAGCTGTTCCATCCGAATTTAGTGTCTCACGGAAAAAAGAGCGTAATTATAACGCAACTTTTACTTTGACGGCGCTGGAATTGCGGTTATATCAATGGGCGTGAGTGCAGAAAACCTGGCGCATCATGTCGATCAGTTGCAGTGTGCGGCTGTCGCTAACCCGGTAAAAGACCCGGTTGGCATCCTTGCGGGCATTGAGAATGCCCTTGTCGCGCAATATTGCCAAATGTTGGGAGATGTTGCTTTGAGACGAACCGACTTTGGTAACAATGTCGTGGACACTTACTTCATCATCGCCCAGGGTACATAGAATTTTCAGTCGCAGTGGGTGTGACATTGCCTTGAGAGAACGGGAAGCGCGCTCGATGTCAGCATCATCTTCCAACAATGCCATGCTTTCCCCAAATTCCTGTATCTTGTTTTTTCGGGAGGAAAAAAAAGTCTTCACAAGCTACCTCTCTCCGCGTTGGTATTAATATATGCGTTATTTATTACACGCTAATACAATAATACACTGTTTTACTGTGGAATCTCCAATAGAAATCGGTCTTTTTGTGCTTTTGGGATGAAATCCAGGTATTTCGGGCATGAGATGAGTGTTTATGAATAGATCAGAGCTTCCCTAAGGAACCTCTGATCGAATCGTGACACGGCATCTTGCGGCGCAAAATCGTCCATTTCTGCGTTGCAAACCTTCGCAATAGCTTGCTATTACGCGCGGCTTGCGCCTTGAACTGAACGATTTTTCACCACAATCTGCTCGCACCAGATTCAATCAGAGGTTCCCTAAAGCTCATGACCAATTTCTGGTAAAATCAACGCAATAACCCTGATCCTTGAATAGTGAGCTGACAAGAAATGAATAACACCCCCCGTCCTGTTGTACTGATTATCCTCGATGGCTGGGGATTGCGTGAGGAAGAGGAAAACAACGCCATTGCTGCAGCAAGAACCCCGGTATGGGACAGGCTGTGGAATGAGAGTGCGCATACGGCGTTGGAAACATCTGGTTCTGCGGTGGGGCTTCCCAGTGGGCAGATGGGCAACTCTGAAGTGGGGCATTTGAATCTTGGCAGTGGGCGCGTGGTGTATCAGGAATTTACCCGTGTCAGTCGTTCTATTCGTACGGGGTCGTTCTTCAGCAATGCAACATTGACGGGTGCGGTGGATGTTGCTATCGACAATGATTCTGCTGTTCATATTCTTGGGTTGCTGTCTCCCGGTGGGGTGCATTCTCATGAAGAACATATTCATGCCATGGTCAAACTGGCGGCTGAGCGTGGTGTGAAGAAAATTTATGTCCATGCATTTCTCGATGGGCGGGATATGCCACCGAAAAGCGCCATGCCGTCTTTGCAGGCGATGGATGATGTTTTTGCCGAGATTGGCGTGGGGCGCACCGCCAGTATCATTGGGCGGTATTTTTCCATGGATCGGGATCATCGTTGGGAACGTATCCAGAAAGCCTATGATCTGATTACCGAAGGCAAATCAGAGTATGTTGCCAACAGTACCATCGAAGGACTGGAAATGGCGTACCAACGAGGGGAAACCGATGAATTCGTTGATGCTACGGCAATCATTCCCCCAGGTGAGGAGCGGGTTAAAGTGCAGGATGGTGATGTGGTAATCAACATGAATTACCGTTCCGACCGGGCTCGCCAGATCACCCGACCCTTCATAGAAAAGGATTTTGATGCATTTCCTCGTGAATCCATCCCCGATCTTGGTACCTTTGTGAGTCTGACCGAATACAACAAGGAATGGGATATTCCTGTGGCGTTTCCGGCCGAACGTCTGGAAAACGTGTTTGGAGAGTACATTTCCAAGCTGGGGCTACGGCAGCTACGCCTGGCCGAGACGGAAAAATATGCCCATGTAACTTTCTTTTTCAACGGAGGACAGGAACAACCGTTCGAAGGGGAAGACCGAATCCTGGTGCCATCGCCAGATGTCGCCACCTATGATTTAAAACCAGAAATGAGTGCGCCGGAAGTCACCGACAATTTGGTTCAGGCCATAGAAGATGACAAATACGATGCCATTATTGTCAACTATGCCAATGGTGATATGGTGGGGCATACGGGGATCTTTTCTGCGGCAGTGCAAGCGGTGGAGACCCTGGATGAATGTCTCAGCCGGGTGATGCGCGCCATCCACAAAGTGGGGGGTGCGATGTTGGTGACAGCTGATCACGGCAACTGTGAAAAAATGCTGGATGAGGAAAGTGGACAGCCCTATACCGCACATACCACTACACCGGTTCCTCTGGTGTACGTTGGAGAGCGTCCGGCAACACTTTCAGATGGTGGTGCTTTATGTGATGTGGCTCCGACAATGTTGAAAATCATGGGGTTGCCTCAGCCAGTGGAAATGACCGGACATCCCTTGATCGAATATACTGATGAAGCGCAGGATACTGAAACTGCTTGATGGCAATTAAGTCCTTGCCTTGGTTGTGTGGATTACTGCTTATGGTATTGGCAGTGCAAGCTACTGCCGATGACAAACAACTGCAGATTCAGCAGCAAAAGCGAGCAGCGTTGCAACAAAGCATATCCCAGCTCAAAGAGAAGATAAAAGAAACCCGAGAAGAAAAGGATAGTCTCGTCGCAGAGCTTGCCAGGGCAGAGCAAGATATTGGGCGTAGCATTGCCCAGTTGCGAGAGTTGGAGACGCAACAACGGTCATTGGGGAAAAAACTGAATACATTGTTGCAGAAGCAGCAGCAACTGCATCAACATCTGACCGATTCCCGAAACAAACTGGCTCAACTGTTGCGATCTGCTTATGCAACAGGGCGACAGGAAAGGCTCAAGTTGTTTCTCAATCAGCAAGATCCTGCCATGCTTAGTCGGTTATTGTCCTACCACGATTACATCAGCAAGGAACGGGCGCGACAGCTACAGTTGCTGACTAACGATCTGGAGCAGATGAAGCGGGTAAAAAACGATATTCTGCAGCAACAGCTTGCCATCGAAAAGCTACACCAGCAACAATTGGAGAACAAGAACGCATTGCAACAGCGTCAGCAGCAGCGTCGGAAATTGTTGCATCAATTTGATGCCCGTTTGCAACAACAGGGAGAAAAATTACGGCGTTGGCAGGAAAATGAACGTCAGCTGGCAAACCTGTTGCAACAATTGCAAAATGCCCTGAACAATCTGGAGCTACCAGAACAAAAAGGTTTCAGAGAAAGCAAGGGCAAGCTCATCTGGCCCCTGAAGGGGCGGTTGCGAAAAACCTTCGGTGCTCAGAAAATCGGTAACCTGCGTTGGGACGGGGTTATAATCAGCGCCAGAGAAGGTCAGAAGGTTCATAGTATTCACCCAGGGCGCGTTGCCTGGGCAGACTGGTTGAGAGGCTATGGCTTGCTGATTATTGTCGAACACGGTGATGGTTACATGAGTTTGTACGGCAACAATCAAAGCTTGTTCAAAGAAACAGGCGATTGGGTAGAGTCGGGTGAAGTCATTGCCCAGGCAAGCGCGAGTGATCAACGGACAATGGGACTGTATTTTGGAATTCGCTATAAGGGCAAGGCATTGAACCCTGGGCATTGGTGCAGGAAATCCGGCAGATGATGAGTGGGCGAAAATAGTTGGGGTATCCTCGATTATATTGGTTGCAGCGTAACTGCTCAGATCAAGGAAAAAATGTGAGTTTC
>CAYXOS010000027.1:12362-23246 GCA_964467115.1 uncultured Sedimenticola sp. | reverse complement strand
TTCTCTGGCGATCTCGTTCATTTCACGCGGAAATTGACATCCAGTCATAATACAGTACCATAAAAAGACTGGAGGTAATCGTTATGAAAATTTCTACTGATATCAAGCCAATATCGTTCCTGAAGTCCAAGGCTGCTGATATGTTGAAGCAGGTAAATGAAACTCACCGGCCGATCATCATTACTCAAAATGGTGAACCGAGAGCCGTGCTTCAAGATCCCGAAAGTTACGAAACCATGCGTAACGCCATAGGGTTAATGAAGCTAATATCCGTGGGTGAGGAAGATATCCTGAAAGGAAAATCAAAAACGCAAGAGCAGGTGTTTTCCGATTTAGAGAAACTGGTCGATTCCTGAACAATGGCAAAAGATCATAAGGTGTTATGGGCGGAAACTGCTGAAGAGGATCTGAAGTCCATTATTGAGTATATCTACCTTGATAGTCCACCGGCTGCCAGAGACAGTCTCAGAAAAATAAAAACCAAAGCCTCACATCTTTGCTCCTTTCCCCAAAGAGGCCGAGTTGTTCCTGAACTCAAAGAGCACGGTATCTTTCAATATCGAGAATTGATCATTCCCCCATGGCGGATGATTTATCGTATTTCAGAAGGACAGGTTTATGTGCTGTCGGTTATTGATTCGCGGCGAAATGTCGAGGATATTTTGCTTGAGAGACTGGTAAGGAAAAAGTAACCCTGCGATGGGTCAAGCCGGCAGATAGAAGCCACACCCTCTCCAACTCTGATTCCACAACCCCGCCACCGCATCCGGCTGCCCCTGGGCGCAGTGGCCCAGGGGCAGACCAGCACGTGGGATGAGCGTGGGAACCCACTGGCGAGCATGTTTGGCATTCTTCCAGCCGCGCCGGTGCGCACGGATATAGTGGGCAGCGCAACAGGTAAAACTGGGAATTTTTTTCGCCTCCGCCTGACGAGCAAGAATAGGATCAATCCCCGACTTCGCCTGCTTGCGATATTTTGCTACCAGTTCCCGCGCCTCAGCCAGGCTCACATCCGGATACCCGCCCAACCCCATCTCCCGGCGCTTGCCGTTAATGTAAATCGAAGCACCCATTTCTTCGCCTTCGACTTCGCCACCACTAACCGCAAACCACCGCCATCTTCATACTTGCAAGACCCGGCCGTAGCCACCTTGCGTGGGCTGAGCTTGTGAATAGCCATTCGTTATCCTCCATTTCAATCATTTTACGTTGGGGGACCGAGAAAATAGTCCCCCAATCAGTCTCCCAATGATGTTAGATTGCGGTAGAACATGGTGGACAAACTGGGTGGGTAAGGATTAGTATTTTCAAGGAGTTAAGAATTTTACTGGCACCCGTTGAACACGAGCGGAGCGGACTGCCTCTACGCCATTTTTCTTCTTTATCCATAGAGCTACAGCCGTAGCTCGCAAGCAACCCACTTGAAACTGCACAACTCTTTCGCGTGTTTTCCGATGCTGAAAATACCATTGGTGGTTTGTTTCAGTGTGCATCAACAAAGCATTATTATCCTCACGCTGCTTTGACCATTTTTTGCCTGAATTGATCTATCTCCTGGACAAGCCAAGGTGCGTGGGCTTGCGCAAGAGAGGGTGCTCTTTAGTTCAAAGAAGAAAAAACTGTGAACACCATCACTAATCAGATATTATTCTGGGGATAAAAATAAAACCAATATCGTCACAAAGGATTTATGTGCATAAAAGTATGGGATTCTTCTATATTGAAGAGTCTTCAGATTTTCTTGAGTATATGGAGCCTGTTGGGATTTTTGAATAGTTCCGGTTGAGCAAAGAGACTCGTTACGAATTACTCAAAAACGTCCTTAGAAAGTGAGAGAATAGTGGTTATCAATAACACCGCGTTATTTGTCAGCGCAATGGGCTTATGCGTTGCCTTTTTATGGCTGATAAAACCCTTGGCTTGCCGTGTTGGGCTAGTAGATCATCCTGGTGGTCGTAAACTTCATAAACGTGCTACGCCCTTGATTGGCGGCATTGCTATCTTCTGTGCTTTTTTTCTGTTGCTGTTGACCTTGAATCTGTCTCTGGGGGAATGGCGTGCCTTCTTTTTTGCCAGTGCAGTGGTGTTTATCGTTGGAATGCTGGATGATTTCCAGGAAACACCGACATGGGCGCGTTTCGCTGCGCAAATTGCCGCCTCATTATTGATCGTGTTCTGGGGTGGGGTAAAGCTGGAAAGCCTGGGGGCACTGTTCAGTCATCAGGAAGTGCTGTTGGGAATGTTAGTCATACCCTTCAGCATCTTCAGTTGTGTGGGGGTAATCAACGCTACCAATATGCTGGACGGACTCGATGGGTTGGCGGGTGGATTGTTGCTGATCTTTTTCACTGCCTTGCTGGGATTGTCCTGGCGTGCAGGGCTGGTTCTGGATACAAAAATTCTTTTGTTGCTCTGCGGTAGCCTGGTAGGTTTCCTGCTGTTCAATTTCCGTTTTACCGGAGGGCGCACTGCCAGTGTGTTTCTCGGGGATGCAGGCTCGCTGTTTCTCGGTCTGGCGGTGACATGGTTCTTGATCCGTTTTACTCAGGAACCTTTGAATGTGCTTCGTCCAATAACTGCAATTTGGTTATTTGCCCTGCCGATCATGGATACAGTCGCGATTATGACCCGGCGGGTAATGCTGGGGCGTTCGCCATTTTCTCCTGACCGGGAGCATTTCCATCATATTCTGCGTGTTGCGGGTTACAGTGCGAGAACCTCGGTTTTTATTATCCTCGGTATCAGCCTGTTTACCACCTCCATCGGGTTGTTGGGAGAATGGGCAGACGTACCTGAGTTCATTATGTTCTATGGATTTTTATTGCTGTTTGCCATGTATTTTTGGGGAATGCAGCATGCATGGAAGGTCATGAAGGCATTGCATAGGATGCGCGAGCATCAAGTGTCTGCAGTCACGGGTGAGGGGGATGGCGCCAGTGTATGATGTTCACTGCCATATTCTGCCGAATATTGATGATGGTGCAAAAGACCTGAAAATCGCCTTGGAAATGGCGCGTATTGCCGAAAATGATGGCATCACTAATCTGGCTTGTACACCGCATATTTATCCAGGCTTGTATGAAAATACACCCGCAGGTATCGCCGCCGCTGTAGATTTGTTTCGAAATGAGCTTCTGGAGCAGGGGATTGACCTGGAACTTTCTTATGGAGCGGATATCCAAGTGGTACCAGAACTGGTTGCCAATATGCGATCGGGTGCTTTTCCCTGCATCAATCAGTCGCGGTATTTTTTATTTGAGCCCTCTCATCACGTGCCCCTTTCCAATTTCGATCAATTTATCTTCGATTCAATAAGTGCAGGGTTTGTCCCGGTGATTACCCACCCGGAGCGATTGCACTGGCTGGATGATGATCACTATCCAACGTTTTTGGCTGCGGTTCAGGCGGGTGCATGGATTCAACTTACTGCGGGCAGTGTGACAGGGCGCTTTGGGCGGGGTCCAAAATACTGGAGTGACAAGATGCTTGATGACGGTATTGTGCATTTGTTGGCAACTGATGCCCACAATACGCGCAGTAGAGCGCCGTTGTTGGCAGAAGGCGCATTGGCAGCGGCAAAAATCGTAGGAAAAGAAGAGGCAATGCGCCTGGTTACCTTGCGCCCTGGCGCTATCTGGGAAGATATCGATCCACAAAAAGTGCCTGCTCCCCCGGGGTTCAACCAAAATGGTGAGTTGATGTCTCAAAGAAAGGCGGGTTTTTTCGGCCGTTTGTTGCAGAAACTTTAACCTCCTGTTAAGGGAAATACTGAAAAGTTTCCGTGAAGGTAATGCAGGCATGGATGAACTTCAGATGATATTATACGCACATTGAAAGCACTCATGATTAACACTAAGGTATTGAACAGAATTAAAAAAATCTTATTGGCGTTTGGCTTGTTGTTCCTGATTCAAGTGGCTTTGGCAGAAGATATTCTGGATGACCTTGTTACAAAACCCGCTGATTCGCCGGCTTCCAATCAAAATTCTACGGGAGCGCCCATTTCAGATTTTTCCGTTGCCCAGAAATTTGATAACAAAAACCCAGGTGTGTACGAATATCGAATCGGTCCCATGGATGTGATTGAGGTTGAGGTTTTTCAAGCAAAAGAACTCAGTCGGGCGGCGAGAGTAAATTCAGAGGGCTTTGTTTCCTTGCCGTTGATCGGGCCGGTTAAAGTATCTGCATTGACAACTCGGGAAGCTGAATTGCAAATTGAAAAAATTCTGAAAGAAAAGTATTTGCAAGATCCTCATGTCACCGTTTATATCAAGGAATATGAAAGTCAGAAAATTACTGTAGAAGGCTGGGTGAAAAACCCTGGGGTCTTTCCTCTCAAGGGAAAAACCACCTTTTTGCAAGCAATTGCCAATGCCAAGGGTATGGAAAGGCTGGCAGATTTCAACGAGATTGCTATATTCCGCACCGAGAACGGAAAAACCACTGGGTACAAACTTTCCTATACTAAGGTGAGAGCTGGAGAGCAAATTGATCCGGTGTTGAAAAGTGGTGATATTATTGTCGTCAATCGTAGTGGCAGCAAAGCTGGATGGGCACTATTTACCGAAACATTGACCAGCTTTGTTGGTTGGTCAGTATTGTTCTAACCTAGTCTATGAATCCTGATCATCCCATGACAAGACCTTCTCACCGAGAACTGGCGCTATCTGACGAAAGGCGCGAGCTATCCCTGTATGACAGAATGCAAGGAGGTGGATTCGAAGAAGAAGATGGTCTGAATCTGAAAGAATACTGGGCGGTGATTGTTCGCCATAAATTCACTATTATTCTGTTTACTGTTATTGCTTTGGTTGCCAGTGCCATTGCAACCTCCCTGCAAACCCCCATATATCGCAGTAGCGTAAAGCTGCAAATTGACCGGGAAACCGCACGCATCGTAAATTTTGAAGGGGCAACGCCCCGTGAGGCGGCCTACAGCTACGATTTTTACGAAACCCAGTACCAATTACTAAAAAGCAAGGGGTTGGCAAAGCGGGTTGTTGAGCAATTGGGGCTGGAATCTTCTGCTCAATTCAAGGCAAAGGAAAAACCTTCGTTTTTTAAAGACTTAAAAAGTTTTTTTTCGTCGACGCCCGAGAAAAAACCCTCGGAGGAAGACGACACCAAAAACGTCAGTACCCGTGGTACCGAAAAATTGTTGTTGGCAAACCTGAAAGTAAGCCCGGTTAAAAACTCCCGTCTGGTGGTGGTGAGCTATGACAGCCCCAACCCTGAGTTGGCGGCAAAAGTCGTCAATACCCTGGCAAAAAGTTTTGTCGATATGACCATGGAAAGACGCTTCGAAAACTCGTCCTATGCCAAGGAATTTCTGTCAGACAGAATCAAACAGATCCGCTCCAACCTCGAAGCCTCCGAGCGCAAATTGGTTGATTATGCAGGCGAACGAGAAATCGTGGATATGGATTCCAAGCAAGGCATACTGATGCAAAAACTGGAGGCTATCAACACTCGTCTGACGGAAGTCGAGGCAGAACGGATCAAAGCTGAATCCCAGTTTCAGGAAATGAAAGTCAGTGGTGCCGCAGGGTTTGAGCGTATTACTGACAGTGAAGTTATCCAGGCATACAAAGAGCGTCTTGCAGATCTGGAAGGGCAATACCAGGATAATCTGAACGTGTTCAAACCTGCCTATCCAAAGATGCAGCGTCTGCAAGGACAAATAAAAGAACTCAAACGCAAGATCGAAAAAGAGAGTGCCGGTATTCAATCGTCAGTAAAAAGTGGTTATCAGGCGGCGGTAAGAGAGCAGGCGATGCTGCAGTCCCGTATGGCGGATATCAAAGGACAGATATTGGAGTTGCAACGAAAAAGTACCGATTATCAGGCGCTCAAACGCGATGTGGAAACCAATCGTGAACTCTATGATGGCTTGTTGCAACGGATCAAAGAAGTGGGGGTTGCCGCCGGGGTAGGGGCAAACAACATCTCCATCATCGATAAAGGCGAGGTTCCCACCGGTGCCTACAAACCCAATCTAAAGAAAAACCTGCAAATTGCCTTGATCATCGGGTTGCTGGGAGGAATCGGTCTGGCATTCCTGTTTGAAAACCTCGATGACACCATCAAATCTTCTGCCGATGTAGAAAAACTTACCGGTTTGCCGGTCATTGGTGTTGTGCCGGAAATCCGTTTACAGGATGAAACCGAGTCCATTGCACTCAAAACCTATTCAGAACCAAAATCCTCAATCGCAGAAGCCTATCGTTCCTGTCGAACGGCATTGTCGTTCTCATCCGAATCGGGAACGCCCAAGGTTTTGCATGTTGCCAGTTCAATGGCAGGGGAAGGAAAAACCACCTCTGCAATCAGTTTGGCGCTAACTTATGTGCAATCCGGTGCCAATGTATTGTTGGTCGATTGTGATTTGCGCAACCCTTCATTGCACAACGAGTTGGCATTGCCCAATGAAATGGGATTGACCAACTATCTCGTGGGGGGCTACAAACCAAGTCAGGTTATTCAGAAAGCATTGGTGGATGGCTTGTACGTTTTATGCACAGGGCCATTACCACCCAATCCTGCGGAGTTGCTGGGCAGTGGGAAAATGGCAAGCTTTCTCGAAACAGCGGCTGAAAAATTTGATGTGGTGATTCTTGATGGCCCCCCCGTGTTGGGGTTGGCAGATGCCCTCATTTTGGCGAATATGGCAAGTGCTACACTGGTGGTGGTTGATGCCGGTGCTACTCGCAGTGGAGCGCTGAAGGGTTCGATGCAACGTCTGCATCAAGCTCATTCCCATGTAATTGGCGCGTTGCTGGTCAAGTATGGTCAAGGTCGTAGTGGATATGGCTATGACTATCAATATCATTATAACTATTATAGTTATGAGGCTGATGACACAGAAGATCGCCCCAAGCTAGCCTCGTAGAGACCACTCAAACTATGGAACAGGCGTTGAGTCAGCTGTATGCGAGGGTGCTTGAGCGGTATCGTTCAGGCACAGAACTTCTTGATTTTCATTCGGATGAAGATACGCTTGGCACTGAATTTTCGTCATTTCTTAACAGTCTGGTTCGTCCCGAAGAACGTCTGCAACAGCCTGCATCGGTATTGGATACCAGTGTAGAAGAGCTATCCGCAGCAGGATATGCCTACATCCGGGAGCTGCTTTTCAAAACTGGCAACAATCATTACCAAGTGCTTGGGTTATCCCAGGACACGGACAGAGATCAGATACGTCGCCGTTACCGATTGCTGATCAGCTTGTTCCATCCAGATAGGATCAGCTCCGCGCAACAGTGGGAACAACAAGCAGTAAGGCGCTTGAACCTGAGCTATGGTGTTCTAAAACGTCCGGAAAAGCGAAAAATATATGATGCCGATCTGCGGCGGGAGCAGCACCGCCCAAAGGCGGAGCGACCCGTTTCCAAACCTGCTGATGCATCGGTACGAACGCGAAAGAAAGCGCCGCTTTCGGCTGCGCCAAAGCCAACTGATGCTATCTATCGGGTAGCAGTGTTACAGCGTCACCCGAAGCTGTTTGTGTGGATGGGTATTGGGTTATCTGTGGCATTTGTGTTTTTGCTTACCATCAGTGGCACCTCCAATAATGCACTGATGCTGTCGGAACCTTCCCAGAGATCAACTAAAGTCGCAGACCTTGTTCCTGATAGTCCGCTGCTTCCAGAAAAGGACTGGCGCTCACCGAACCTGGAAACAATGGTTGAAGACCAAGCGCCTTCCCTGAAGATTTCCAGTGGAAAGCCCTTGGCTGAAATCGAGATCGTAGTGCCAAAGCCCAGCATAGAGCCTGAAAAAGAAAAAAATATCGAAGCGACGCCACAAGTCGCTGTTTTGCCGTCGTCGGATTCAAGTAATGGCGTGCAAAAGAATGCACCTGTTAAAAAACCAAAACCCGTATCTTCCCCAAAGAAAACCCCAGCGCATCTGCCGCCCAAGGCAGACCCTGAAATAGCAAAAGTGAGTAACGTCAGCGATAAAACGCCGTTGATTTCGAGGCAGCCGAAAGATCCGATTGACCTGGCGGTTGACCCCGCGCCAATTCGAGGTTTTGATGGGGCATCATTACCGGGAGAACCACTGGCGCATGTACCTGCCGTGACCGAAAAAGGAAAAACCCCAAACCAAGCCATTCCCTATATGCAGCCGGAATATGTGTTGATGCAATATGTGCGAGCCTACGAAGCCGGAGATTTGAATAAATTATTGCATTTGTTCACCCTGGACGTGCAAACCAATACTGGGCATGGACGCCAGAATTTGCGGGATAGTTACGGAAAACTATTTGAAGCGACGAAACAACGCCACTTTACCTTGAAACAACTTAAAATCAATTCCGTAGATGCGGATCACTATGTGGCATGGGCACAGGTGGCAGCGCATACGGTTTCCATGTTAGATGACAGCAGCCATCAGTATGGTGGAGAAATGATGTTCGAGCTTCTTCCAAAGGGTAGGCGCTTGTACATTCACAAAATAAAACACAATATTCAGGTTACGGAGCGCTAGCAGTCAGCATGAAAAAACATATTTTTACCGTTGTAGTGGTTTCCATGGCATTGCTGCTGGCTTGGCGCATCCTGGTGGTTGGGCTGGGAGACCACTATGCGAGAAAGGCGCTATTGGGCAATGAAAAGGCAGTCGATTCAGCGCTACTATGGAACGAAAAACATCCCAAGGCGTTGTACCTTAAAGGCAAATCCCTGGTAACAACAGACCCGGAGCAGGCCGTGAAGCTCTTGCGTCAATCCATCCGCCTGAATCCGGGAGATGCGGCACCCATGGACGTGCTGGCACGGTTGCTACTAAAAATGGGAAAGCAACAGCAAGCTGATGAAATGATGAATCTTGCTGTCGAAAGAATGCCTGCCAGTAAGCGTATTCGTTTGAGTGCGGCTGAGTATTGGGTTACCCGGCAACAGTTGCCCAAAGCCGTTGAAAATTGGGCGGCAGCCCTGGAGTTGGATAACAACCTGGGCAAAAGAATCTACCCATTGCTCATGAGGTTGGCAGAAAATGACAAAGCCATAGGGGTTTTTGTTCCTCTGGTCAAATCTCCGCCCAATTGGTGGGATGATTTCTTTGAATACCTGGTTCGCAACACCAAGAGACTGGATACCGTAGTGAATCTTGCCACATTGCGACATAGCACCAAAGTCGCATTGTCGAAAAGAGAACGGGCACTATTGGTTGAACGCTTGCAGACGGATGAGCAATGGCCAGAAGCTTATCTGGTGTGGATAAACGGATTGAGTGAAAAGCAGCGACGCTACTTGGGAAGCGTTTTCGATGGTGGTTTTGAAACACCTCCCGGGAATGCGGGATTTGGCTGGAATTTTCCCGAAGATAAATCCTGGATTATTCGACGGAAGCACACTTATGGTGTTGAAGGTGAAAAAGGGTTGCATATCTTGTATAAAGGAGAGGATACTCCTATACATCAGGTGTACCAATACCTGTTGTTGGGGGAAGGTGAATATCTGTTGCAACTGAAAACGCGTGTCGATCGTTTGCGTATATCCAGCGGTTTGCATTGGGTGGTACGTTGCGTTGGGGAGAAGGGCAAACTGCTGGGAGCAACCCTGCCTCTGGTCGGTGCGAGTGACTGGGGTAGTCAGCAGGTGAAATTCAAGGTGCCTGACGCCCTCGATTGTCGAGGACAGATACTGCGTCTGGAAATCAGTGATTCGAAGAGCGATAGACAGATTGTAAAGGGAGAGCTGTGGTTTGATCGCCTGTCTATTCGGAAGCTGCCTTGACTTAATCCAGGTTGGATAAAAATAATTGTTAATTTAGTCAGCAAATTATTCGATTAATGCTTAAAAAATGTTAATATTGTGATCAATGTCACTAAAAATGGATTCCAGGTGGTGTCGAGCGGCTAATGAAATGAAGCGGTAAAGGTCGGTGTTTTTAGATTTTTAGGATTGTTTTTTTATGAATAGAATGGGTTCATTTTTCTGCTGTATTCCTGCTGCTTTGCTGTTCATCTCAGGGGTGTCTATCGCCAAAGATGGAACCAATGCGGTGTTATCAGACGTGAAGGGCGAGGTATTACTGTTCGAGGGAGATCGGTATCTGCCGGTAGAGCCCGGTCAGCGCGTGGCGGATAGTGATCGCCTGATGATCATGGAAAATTCTGAAGTACATGTGGTCTTCGACAATGATTGCGAAGTCACTTGGGATGGGGCAAAGATCGTTGATATTGACGTGAAAAACTGCCCAACATTTGCCGGGTTGTGGATCCCTTGTATGGGAGCGGGTGCCGGAAGCGCAGGTGATGCCGCCATTATCCTGACCCAACTGATTGGCTCTGCCCTGGTGCGCAGAGACGGTCAATACATCACTGCCAAGGAAGGACAGGTTCTCGAAGAGGGCGATCTGGTCAAGCTCGATGGGGAAGCCGAAATCAATTATGAAGGGGCTTGCGTGACTACCCACAATGGCAAAACCCAGATTCATGTCAGTAAAGAAAGCTGCCCCATTGCTGAATTGTCAGAAGTAAAAGGCGAGGTGTTGGTGGACGAAGGGAAGGGCTTTACACCTGTTCCCGAAGGATACAAATTGAAGGATGGCGTCGAAATCGATGTGCCGAAGGAGTCTCACGTCAAGATCACCTACTTCAATGGTTGCGACGAAGCCTGGGACGGCAAGAAAATCGTGGGTGTTGATGCGGCAAAATGTCCTATTGCCGCAGGTGTTCCAGTTGGAAATTGTACGCCAGCTGTTTTTGGTAACATGACCTCTGTTACCGTAGGAACCTTCATTGGGACAGGAGTGGTTTTGAGCTTGATTCCAGGGAATGACAACAACCCGCCCAATAATCCTCCACCGCCTCCTGTTAGCCCTTGATAACCTAAATACTATTGCCCCTATCATCTACTTGCTATCGTACTGTGGTTG
>CAYXOS010000027.1:0-12262 GCA_964467115.1 uncultured Sedimenticola sp. | reverse complement strand
ATCATTGATTCCATGAAAAATCCCAAAGCCACGATTTCTCGGATAAACGCTTAAATATGGAACCTGTGAATTCCGAAGTCCCTCCCAAGAATACGACACTTTTTTGGTTAATCCTTTCTTTACTGGCGTTTGCGCCATTGTTTCGCGCAGGAAACCTTCCCTTGCCATTGCTGTTGTTGGAGCTAGGCGCGCTAACCGTCATGGTGTTGTTGTTTCTTCGTCCTGAGGCATTGGCTTCAATCAAATCAGCTTATCTGGCACTGGCAGGTGCTGTTTTTCTGTTGCCTGTGATTGCCCTTACGAACTTTCCCGTGGATGTTTTGCAGAATATGCCGGGGCGGGATTTTCTCACTCAGGTATATCAGGCAATCGGTGTACCTATTGATGATGCATGGAGTAGCCTGAGTCTGGTGCCGCATAATACCGAAGCAGCATTGTGGGCATTGTTACCGCCATTGGCAGTATTTTTGGGTGTGAGTGTTTTATCCAGACAGCAAGTGATGAAACTTGTCTATCTGATGCTGGGAATGGCTGTTTTTCAGGCAGCACTGAGCCTGATGCAGTTTGGCGGCGGTCTGGGAAACATGCTCTATATTTCCAATGAATATGGAATAAAGGCTGCGGGTGGCACTTACCTCAATCGTGATCATCTGGCGGGTTTTCTGGAAATGAGTTTCCCGGTGGCGTTAGCGTTGTTGGCAGCAACCATTGGCCAACATCGTGTGGATGGCATCAGTGGTTCACGCTGGCGCAAAAAAATGAATTTTCTCGCTACCCTCAAAGGCCACCAAGCGACAATCTTTGCCCTGGTTGCAGGATTGGTATTGCTGGCATTGATCATTACACGCTCGCGGGCAGGTATTGCCTTGACCATGATCGGACTATTTATTTCACTGATCATATTTGCCAGACGTATCGGTGGCAATAACGTGTATGGTACTTATGGCACCTTGCTGGCGGTGATTCTGGTGCTGACAGCTGAAATCGGTTTGGCACCCATCCTCGATCGTTTTTCCAAAGATCCCATGTCTGATTTACGCTGGGATATTTATGACAGTTCGTTGGTTGGTGCTTTTGATAACTTTCCCCTAGGTAGTGGTCCAGGTACTTATCCGGATATCTATCCTGCATACCAGCCCCACGATATGGATGCCTTTATCAATCATGCCCACAATGACTATCTGGAGTGGATTTTTGATGGTGGTGTTATTGCGCTACTGCTGATTTTATTGGGTTTGTTGATGTATGGCTTGGGATGGACGCGGGTAATCCTAAAAGGAAGGTGGCGAACCTTCCGCTATGTGCAGGCGGGAGCCGGTATTGGTTTGCTACTGTTGATACTACATTCCTTTGTAGACTTCAACTTGCACAAGCCCGCAAATGCCATGTATTTTGCATTTCTGCTGGCGGTGTTTTTGCGCACCAATACCGAAGAAATTGAAATCAAGGAAAAGTCGCGCAAGCGTGTCAGAACCAAGCGCATGACCAAACCAAAACTGCCCGTTCCTGCCATGCAAAAACCGCGAGATAGAATCAGTATGGGAGACTGGTGAGGGGGTAAGTAGTCTCGATGGTAGCCCTGCGCGCCATCTGCACTAATCAGCGGGAGATATTTGCTGGCTTTTCAGCTCAACTTGAGTCAGTTTGCCAATTATATTCAGCAGAATCACCACACGCTCGCTACCTTTGGTGGTTTTGAAAATGGCTTCAAATCCTTCCATCGGCCCATCGACTACCACAATTTTATCCCCTTCCTGGAAGGTCGGCGGGGAAAGCTCCTGAAGCCCCAGGTCATTTTCGTTATTTTGTAGATTTTGAATCAGTACCTGGGGAACCTTGGCTGGCATATTGCCAAACCTCACCAATCGGCTTACGCCAGGAGTGGAGCGAATAGGTGCCCAGTTGTCCTCTTGCTCATCCAGATATAAAAATAAATATCCAGGAAAAAGCGGTTTTACCACATCACTGTTTTTTTTGCGGGTTTTCCTGGCTTGGTAGCAGGGCAAATAAGTTTTGAACCCCTGTTCTTCCAAATGTGTTTTTGCTTTTTGTTCGCTTCGAGGTTTGGTGTAAACGAGATACCAGGAACGGTTTGTATTGGGCATGGAAGAAAGTATTTATCAGGGGGTGAATGTGAATATCTGGACAGGGAATTTGTCGAGTTTGACCATTCATGACCAAACTAGCCTTAAATTAAGACAGGCTCCAAGAGTAGCACTGTTTTTTCTTGTCTGACAGCAAGAATTTAGAACAGCAGTACATGCACCTAAAGTATTTGCATAAGCAGCAATGCTATGTTGCAATGGTATATGTTCAATGATTGAACGCAAATAAATTTATACCCATGGAAGAAGCCAAAATCAACAATAAACTCGATGCTGATATTGATCGGCAGGGCGGTAGCGTGCTTTTTTACCGCCATACCATTTTCCTTCATGTCTGACGAAATCGATTACCGAGTTCTCAAACTGGTTGAAGCTCGACCTGATATCTCCCAGCGTGAGCTGGCAGCCGAGCTGGGCGTGAGTTTAGGAAAGGCAAACTATTGCCTCAAAGCATTGATCGAAAAAGGCTGGGTCAAAGCCAACAACTTTAAGAATAGTCACAACAAACTCTCTTATGCTTATTTGCTAACTCCCCGTGGAATTAAAGAAAAAGCCAAAGTGACGCGCCGCTTTCTCGATAGGAAGAAAGATGAATATGAACGCCTGAAGCGGGAAATTGCCCAGCTTCAGATTGAAGTAAAAAAAATTGATTCATGACATTCTTTTTTGTTTTTTTGAATAGACTACCCCACAACTGGGTACTGAGCTGAATACCGAAATATTAGAAACCAGCCTGTTCAAGCGTCTCTGGCAACATATTGCTCCGAAGCGGCGTAAACAGTTTCTATTGTTGCTGATCTTGATGATAGTGACCTCATTCATTGAAATAATATCGATTGGTCTAGTGTTGCCTTTCCTCGGGATATTCACCTCGCCGGAAATCGTTTTTTCCCATTCTTTGATGCAACCACTGGTTCGATGGTTAGGGGCGACCAACCCGGAGCAATTGTTTCTGCCATTGACATTGGTTTTCATTGCTTCGGCATTGCTGGCAGGTGCAATGCGTTTGCTGTTGTTGTGGGCGACAAATTACCTTGCCTTCAATACCGGCGCTGATCTTAGTATCGCCGTGTACAAACTTACTCTGTGCCAACCATACAGTGTGCATACCATGCGTAACAGCAGCAAGATTATCGATGGCATTACCGCCAAGACGAATACGCTTATATATGGCGCTATGCTTCCCGGATTAAATCTTCTTTCCAGTAGTGTGATGCTGATCGTTGTGATGGTTACATTACTGCAGATAGATCCCGCTATCACCTTGATGGTGCTGTTGGGGGTTGTTGTATTTTACCTCGGATCAGCGGCGTTGGTGGGTAAGCGATTGAAGTTCAATAGTCAGCAAATTGCCGCCAATAGCGTGCAACGGATCAAATCCCTACAGGAATCATTGGGGGGGATTCGCGATATCCTTATTGATGGAAGTCAGGATGTATATTGCCAGCATTACCATCGTACGGATTTGGATCTGCGACGAGCAGAAGCTGCCAATCAGTTTATTTCTCAAAGCCCGCGTTTTCTTCTGGAAACACTGGCAATGGTTACAATTGCTGTATTGGCATACATCGTTGCACGACAACCAACGGGGATAAGCTACGCCATCCCCGTATTGGGAGCCATAGCCCTGGGTACACAACGATTATTGCCCGTGCTGCATCAACTCTATCAGAATTGGGTGAATTTTAAAGGCAACAAGACCAGCTTGTCCGATGCGCTGGAGTTGCTTGACCAGCCCTTGCCCATGAGTTGCCAACGAGAGACAGTTGAAACAATGGCTTTCGAAAATTGTATTGAACTGAAGAATGTTGGATTCCGTTATCAGCCTGACCTTCCATGGGTATTCAGAGGGATCAATCTTAAAATAGAAAAATGCAGTTTTATTGGCTTTACCGGGCGTACTGGAAGTGGAAAAAGTACATTGTTGGATATTTTGATGGGCCTGCAGCAACCAACAGAAGGGGCAATGTATGTCGATGGTAAGAAAATTGATTTGTTAGCAACATCCGCCTGGCAATTGCATGTTGCCCATGTGCCACAAACGGTTTATTTAAGCGACGCCACTATTATGGAAAATATTGCGTTTGGTGTACCAAAGGACGAAATTGATTTGGAAAAAGTCAAACATGCCGCTGAACAAGCGCAACTGGCATCAACCATAGCGCAGTGGCGTTCAGGCTATCTATCCCGAGTAGGTGAAGGTGGTATACGGCTATCGGGAGGACAGAAACAACGCATAGGTATTGCCCGTGCATTCTACAAGAACGCGGATGTGATCATCTTCGATGAAGCGACCAATGCGCTGGATAGCGACACCGAAAAGGCGGTCATGCAGGCAATACAAGGGCTGCGAGGAAAACTCACCGTACTGATGGTTGCTCATCGTGCCAGTAGCCTTGAAAAATGTGATGCTGTGGTAAACATTGCTGACGCAGCATAGGAATCAGTGAAACAAATATTTTCTTAATCCCGATAACAGACGATGGGTGTAGAGCCAGGGTAACCATAGTTTGTTTTTTCGTTGGTAAAGTTTCAACATATACGCGGCAGGGGGGAAGAAAATGTCTTGCAAGCTGCGAAATACGGCACGACCTGATTGCAGAGCAAGAATATCTTTCAACAGAAAAGACCGAAAGTTATTGTCGAGTAACCTTGAAGAGGGTTCTTTTTGGGAAATGCCAGACAATTGCTTGATCAGGTTGTCCACTCTCTTTCCTGGCAAACTCGTTGATAGCTGAAGCAAAACGTCGAGGATTACCTGAGTAAGTTTTTTATCGATACAAAGATCAATAAATCGTTGTGATTCCTGGGTGCCTAACTGCTCGCAAAGTAAATGAATGTCGAACAACCACAACAAGCGTGTCGTATCTTCCAAAGCCTGATGTTTTGCCAGATGCACGCAGGCATGTAACAGGGCATGTTCAGGCGACAGAATGCAAGGAATCTCAGCCTCACCTGGAAAAGTCCCAGCTGCTTGCCACATCTCATCAAAATCAAGAACATGAGCAAGTACTACATAGCTACTGAGGCGCCAATGCAAATCCAGAGGCAAGGCATAGGCAACATCGCTTTTCCTATATGAAAACTCCTGCCCAAGAAAGCCTTGTCGATAGATGAAATGATAGCCACAAGACTCGATAATATCCAAAGCCCGCGCCAGATCTTGACGACGAAAAAGCATATCGATATCCCCCATACTCCGCATCTCGGGATGAGGGTACTGGGTAAATGCAAGTGCTGCGCCTTTGAGTAGCAGTACAGGAATTTTTTCTTTGGCTAAAGACGAAAGCAGAAAATGGATTTCTTTTTTGATATACAGTTGATGTGCTGATCCAATAACGGCTGTTCGCTTAACCTTATTGCGGAGATCATCGGGCCATTGTTTCCAGGCAGGGTTGCCTTCATATTGACGATATACCAAACCGTTAAGCCCATGGAGATATATCAATTTTTCAACTGAGCTTGCAAACCCGGCAGGCGAATTGCCAGGCCAAACGGGTTGTTCTGCACGCAGTATAGACAGCAGAAAATCCATGGCTTTCGAGGGAGTGTTGTGAGCAGTCATGAGATACAAATACTGACTTTAAAAATAAGCTCATTCTATATTGAATACGCTTATAATAATTGAAAGAACCTCTGATTTATTCTGGCGCGAGCAGATTGTGGTGAAAAATTGTTCAGTTCAAAGCGCAAACCACACCTAACCCCCCAGGGGGCCTTCTCTCGCTAAGCGATTCACCTTGTAGCTGGCTACAAGGTGAATAGCGCTTGCGCAAGAGAGGCTGCCCTGGGGTATTGCGAAGGTTTGCAATGCAGAAATGAGCGGTTTTGCGCCGCAAGATGCCGTGTCATGAACAGATCAGAGCTTTCTTTACTTAACAGGATGTTGAAAAAGTCCTTCCATGGACTTTTTCAACCACGGAAGCGGAAAACGCGGTTTCCCGCTTCCATCATTTTCAATGGCTTACAGCCATCAAAAATGGTGGCACATTCATGTGCCACACGCAGGCTATTGAAAAACGGTGTTTTTCAACAGCCTGTTAATCCCGATAAAACGACAGGAGAGGTTTGCAGATGAAAACAGCACTGGTGTGTGGTGCAGGTGGCTTTATTGGTAGCCACATGGTCAAGCGATTAAAAGAAGAAGGTTTTTGGGTGAGAGGCGTAGATTTGAAGTTTCCCGAATTTGGTGAAACGGCTGCCGACGACTTTGCTCAGGGTGATTTACGTGACCCACACTTCTGCAGTCATGTCATCGATCAACGTTTCGATGAAGTTTACCAATTTGCAGCCGATATGGGTGGTGCAGGCTTTGTCTTCGTCGGTGATAACGATGCAGATATTATGCACAACTCTGCCATGATCAACCTCAACGTATTAGAAGCTTGTCGCAAACGCAACATTAAGCGGGTTTTCTATTCATCCTCGGCTTGTGTTTATCCTGAATTCAACCAGCTCGATCCAGACAACCCCACTACCGAAGAAAGCAGCGTCTATCCTGCCCAACCGGACAGCGACTACGGCTGGGAAAAACTGTTCAGTGAGCGTCTGTATCTGGCCTACCATCGTAACTATGGTATGGATGTACGAGTGGCTCGCTATCATAATATATTCGGCCCGGAAGGTTCCTGGGACGACGGACGCGAAAAAGCCCCTGCCGCCTTCTGCCGCAAGGTGGCCGAAACCGAAGATGGCGGAGAGATCGAAATGTGGGGTGACGGTGAACAGACCCGTTCCTTCATGTATGTAGATGAATGCGTTGAAGCCACTTTGCGCTTTACCCGTTCCGATTGGACAGGGCCTGTGAATATTGGCTCGGAAGAAATGGTTAGTATCAACGAATTGGCACAAATGGTTATGGATATTGCAAACAAGCAAGTATCGATAAAACACATTCCCGGTCCATTGGGCGTGCGTGGTAGAAATTCTGATAACAATCTTTATGAAGAAAAATTGGGTTGGCGACCTTCAGCATCCTTGAAAAAAGGGTTGGAAATCACTTATCCCTGGATTAAAGAGCAAGTGGAAAAAGCCAAAGCTTCTTGATAGCTTCATGAGCTCCCTACAGAATTTTACAGATTCTGTAGGGAGCTCATATAAAAAGACGAGCAGATGCCTATTCCCGTTCCAAATATTGTCCAACTTCCCCATGTAAACATCATGGGTAACTGTGTCCATCTCATCGATACCAACCAGGCCGTGGATTATCTGGAGAACTGGGTTGAAGATCCCGGTGAAAAAACCAGGCAAATAATCGTTACAGGCTTCCACGGCCTGCATGTTGCCATGGAAGACCCCGCCTTCAAAGAGATTTTGAGTAAGGCAGATCTTTTCGTTCCCGATGGCATTGCGCCGATATGGATCGCAAAACGGTTGGGTAAACAGGTGGAAGGCAGAGTTACGGGTGCCGATCTAATGCGCGGTTTCTTTGAACGTGCGGACCAAAAGGGCTACAGTAGTTATTTCTTTGGCGATACCGATCAAACCCTGGAAAAATTACAGACCGTGGTAGAAGAAAAATACCCCGGTCACAAAGTTTCCGGTATGTACTCACCTCCTTTTCGTCTTCATAGTGAAGAAGAAAAACAGGCGATGATTGATCATATAAATCAGGCTCAACCAGATGTGCTTTGGGTTGGGCTGGGTCTGCCCAAACAGGAACGCTGGATCGCGGAGAATATCGACAAGCTTAAAGTACCTGTCGCTATCGGCGTGGGTGCGGCATTCGGTTTTCACAGTGGGCAGGTAAAACGCGTACCAGAGTGGGTGGGCAATGCTGGTTTTGAGTGGGTATGGCGTTTTTTGGCGGAGCCGAAAAAACTGTGGCGCCGGGACATGATCGACGGGCCGAAGTTTGTTTTCAGAATTATGCGTAATTGGTCAGAATTGAAAAAATCCAATTCAGCAAATGAAGCGAATCACCCGTAGGAGCGGCCCATGGCCGCGAAAATGACTTACCAGGTAAAGTTGCGATTGTCCCGCCCTGATTGCTGATAATAACAGTAATCTGTGCAAGGTGAATCAGGGCTTGGAACAAAGCTTGTTGGAAACTGGCCAAAGATAATATCGCGAGATGATATGACAAATGAACAAAACTATTTCTGTCACCCAAAGGCATTGGTTGAAAGCCCGAACATAGGGAATGACACACGTATCTGGGCGTTCGCACATATCTTGCCAGGTGCAGTAATTGGAACTGATTGCAATATCTGTGATCATGTTTTCATCGAGAACGATGTACGGGTTGGTAACCGGGTAACTATTAAATCCGGTGTTCAGCTGTGGGATGGAATAATACTTGAAGATGACGTATTCGTTGGTCCCAATGCGACCTTTACCAATGATCCATGGCCGCGAAGTAAACAGTATCCAGACAAATTTGCTAAGACTCATGTAAAGCGAGGTGCTTCAATCGGTGCCAATGCTACCATCCTCCCTGGCTTGACTATTGGTATGGAGGCTATGATTGGCGCAGGTGCAGTTATTACCCGTGATGTTCCTCCAAAAGCAATTGTTGTGGGAAATCCCGCAAGAATCATTGGCTACGCAGATACCGAAGAGTTTGAATCCAATACATTGAGCGTGAGTGAAAATTCACAGCGATCAAAAGTAGAAGGAGTAGCCTTATACAAACTTCGGCATGTAAAGGATTTACGGGGTGATTTGACGGCTATCGAATGGCATGACTTTCTACCCTTTGTGCCTAGAAGAAGCTTTTTTGTGTATAACGTACCCAATAATAAAGTGCGAGGAGAGCACGCACATAAGAAATGCCATGAGTTTCTATTATGTCTCAAAGGTACGGTTTCCGTAGTCGTTGATGATGGAGAAAATAGAGAGGAATATCAATTGTCCGACAATGGTGTGGGTTTGTATTTCCCTCCCATGATATGGACTATTCAATATAAATACTCATCAGATGCGATATTGTTTGTTCTAGCATCCCACGAATATGATTCAGGTGATTACTTCAGAGATTACGATGAATATGTTTCTGAAAGAAAATCATGAATATCCCCTTCCTCGATCTGAAAGCTCAATACCAGGAACTGCAGTCCGAGCTGGATGCTGCTTATCGTCGCGTCATGGACTCAGGCTGGTATATTCTGGGGCAGGAAGTCGAAGCCTTCGAGGATGAGTTCGCCCAATATTGCGGGGTGGCGCATTGCGTGACGGTGGGTAATGGCCTGGATGCCTTGCGCCTGTTGTTGGAAGCTTACGGGATCGGTCCGGGTGATGAAGTTATCGTACCATCCAACACCTATATAGCCACATGGCTGGCGGTTTCACAGGTAGGCGCTACGCCAGTGCCCGTGGAGCCGTTTGTGGAAACCAGCAATATCGATCCCGAACGTATCGAAGACGCACTTACCAGTCATACGGTTGCCATCATGCCGGTGCATTTGTATGGCCAACCGGCGGACATGGAAGCCATAAACCGTATTGCAGGTAAACATGGACTGGTGGTGATCGAGGATGCGGCTCAGGCACATGGCGCCACCTATCAGGGGACGAAAGCCGGGAACCTGGGCGATGCAGCGGGTTTCAGCTTCTACCCCACCAAGAACCTCGGTGCATTGGGTGATGGTGGCGCCATCACCACCAACGATGCAGCTGTGGCAGACAAGGTGCGCTTGTTACGCAACTATGGTTCTCGCCGCAAATATTACAATGATGCCATTGGCACCAACTCACGTCTGGATGAACTGCAGGCGGCATTTTTAAGAGCAAAGCTCCCGTGCCTGGATGAATGGAATTTCCGCCGGCGGCAAATAGCCAGATTTTATCTGGAGGCATTGAAAGAACGCCCGGCCCGGCGGCTTCCTGGGGTGAGGAATGATGTGGAGCCCGTATGGCATGTCTTCGCCCTGCATCTGGAGCAGCGTGATGAGTTGTCCGAGCGGCTGCGCAAGAAGGGTATCGCCACCATGATTCACTATCCTGTCCCACCTCATCAGTCCGGTGCGTACCATGAAACCCATGGCAATTTCTCACTGCCCATTGCTGAAACCCTCGCCCGAACCACACTGAGCCTGCCCATGGGACCACATTTGACAATCGATCAGGCTCGGTTTGTGTCAGCGCAATGCCTTGCTTATGAATAAGCCCAGGGAATCCTATCGGCAGATATTGCGTGCATCCAGCATCATCGGCAGTGCATCCATCATCAACATGCTGTTGCAGGTGGTGCGCACTAAGGTGCTGGCGGTATTGCTTGGTCCTGCGGGCATGGGGGTAATGGGTATGTACAGCTCTGTACTAGGTACGGCCAGCAGCCTTTCTGGCCTGGGGCTGGGTACCAGTGGCGTAAGAGAAATCGCTGCCGCCAGAGGCGCCGGGGATATTCAGCGCGTGGCTCAGGTGCGTCACGCCTTGCGCTGGGCGTCTCTTTTTCTGGGGGCGATAGGCGCGTTTGTGGTGTATGGTTTCAAGGAGGAAATTGCAGTTTTGGCGTTTGGTACTGCAGAACGGTCTTTTGATATCGGACTGTTGTCGGTGGGTTTGTTCGTCTCTGTGTTGGTCATGTCCTTGGGTGCTTTGCTACAGGGCTACCGAAAGATCGGTGATCAAGCGCGGGTGCAGGTACTGTCAGGAGTCACCAGCACTGTCCTGGCCATTCTGGTGGTCTGGGCCTGGGGCGAGGCTGGGGTCATCTACTTTGTGATCGCGATGCCTTTTGCCAGTGTCTTGTTTCAATACTACTACGCCAGAAAAATTCCCTTGCCTTCACACGCGCCCCCCCTGAAAGCGCTGATACCAGAGATAAGAAAACTGCTGCAGTTCGGTTTTTTGTTCATGCTTGCCGGAGTGATACAGCAACTGGTGTTATTGGCTGTCAAATCGCGCATTACCCAGGATTTTGGCCTGGAAGCCACGGGTATATTTCAGGCTGCCTGGTCTTTGGCCTTCGTTTATCTGGGCATTGTGTTGTCTGCCATGGGGCAGGACTATTATCCCAGGCTCACCGAGATTATCAAAGACAAGCAGGCGGCGGTAAAACTGGTCAACCAGCAACTGCATGTAGCCCTTGTACTGACCTTGCCCGTCTTGTTGTTCATGATGGTGAGCGCCGCCTTTCTGTTGCGACTGCTGTTTTCTGAAGACTTCGCCCAGGGGGCAACCATGATGCAATGGATGACCCTTGGTAATCTGATGCGCGTGGCGGCTTGGCCCTTGGCCTACATTATTCTGGCCAGCGGTAAAAGCCGTGTATTCTTTCTCACCGAACTGGTGTGGAATGGTGGGTTTCTGCTGATGGTCTGGCTGGGTATCGGCCATTATGGAGAATCCATACTGGGGCCAACCTACATGCTTGCAGGCATGGCTTACCTTGCCGCCGTATTCCTTGCGGGTAAAGCCTTGATTCAATTTACACCTGTCAAAACCAACCTGTGGTGGTTTATAACCGGCGTGTTTCTCTGCATCCTGCTGTTTGCGGGTAACCATGCCGTGCCAGGCATCAACCTGGTGATCGCTGCCATTGCGATTGCAGGAAGCAGTATAATCGCCTGGAAAGAACTAACGCACATGTTGGGAAAAAACCCCTGGCTGATACTGAAAGAGCGATTCACCCATGCCTGATACACCAGAAGATCGCCCCCTGATTACCTTTCTGCTGATCTGCTACAACCAGGAAAAATACATACGTGAAGCCCTGGAAGGCGCATTTTCCCAGACCTATTCGCCGTTGGAAATCGTGATTTCAGATGATGCTTCAACCGATGGAACCTGGGATATCGTTAAGGAAATGGTTGAGGAGTATCGGGGAGGGCATTCAGTAATAATGAATAGGAATGTAAATAATCTTGGTTTGATTGGAAACTATAATAAATCCATAAGAATGTCGTCAGGGGAGGTGATAGTGGTGGCTGCAGGGGATGATGTGTCATATGGTGATCGAGTAGAATTACTTTATAATGGCATGGTTTCCAGTGGATGTGATGTGGTGATTTCAAATGCTGATACTATAGATGGAGAGGGAAAGGTATTAGGTGAATATTTAGTAAATAAAAAGTTATATTATAATGTTTGTGATTACGTTAAGTATTGGAGATCAGTGTTTGGTGCGTCCGTTATTTTTTCACGGAATATGTATGATAAATTTGGGCCGATTGATTCTAATGTGACTTATGAAGATAGGATAATTGGATTCAGGG
>CAYXOS010000026.1:7952-23533 GCA_964467115.1 uncultured Sedimenticola sp. | reverse complement strand
AGCCAGTTGAAATATCCAGGTTGGTCGTTGTTGGTGTGGATTCCTGCGTTCATGGTGTACATTAGCCAAATCTAATATTATACTTTGAAGATTATTGCGCAGAATTTAGACAGGGTATTGCAACATGCTGGATCCCACGGAATACATTGATCAGGATACCGGGCGGGTAGAGGTAAAAAATACCACCTGTTATATGTGTGCCTGTCGTTGTGGCATACGGGTTACATTGCGAGATGGCGAGGTGCGTCATATCGAAGGGAATCCCGATCACCCTCTGAACAAGGGGGTTATCTGCGCCAAGGGTGCTTCCGGCATCATGAAGCAGTATTCACCAGCGCGTTTGACCAAACCCTTGCTACGCCGAGCCGATGCCGAACGCGGTGAATCCAAGTTCGAAGAAATAAGCTGGGACAAGGCGTTTGAAATCATGGAAGAACGCCTGGGCAACATCCGCAAAACCGATCCCAAGAAATTTGCCCTGTTTACTGGCAGAGACCAGATGCAGGCATTGACAGGTATGTTTGCCAAGCAGTTTGGGACGCCAAATTATGCGGCTCATGGTGGTTTTTGTTCGGTGAATATGGCGGCGGGGTTGATCTATACCATCGGAGGCTCTTTCTGGGAGTTTGGTGGGCCGGATCTGGAGCGGGCAAAGCTGTTTGTGATGATCGGTACCGCTGAAGACCATCATTCCAACCCGATGAAAGTGGAGTTGTCGAAATTCAAGCGTCGGGGTGGGCGTTTCATTTCTATCAACCCTATCCGTACCGGTTATTCTGCTATTGCCGATGAGTGGGTTCCCATCAAGCCGGGAACGGATGGCGCACTGATTCTTGCCATTATTCGTGAACTTATTCTGCAAGGTTTGTACGACCGTGAGTTCCTGGTGCAATACTCCAATGCTGCAGAGTTGGTGATCAATGATCCAGAACGGGAAGATCACGGTCTGTTCAAGCGCGTGGAAATGCATATTGAAGAGGGCTGTTTCGACCCTGAGAACAAATTGTGGTGGGATCGCGGTCTGGATATTGCCATGGGAACCCATACCCCAGGTTGCGACCCCTATTTGCTGGGCGAGTTTGAGTTGGAAGATGGTACGCCAGTCAAACCATCGTTCCAGTTGTTGAAAGAGCGGGTTGATGATTACACCCCGGAGTGGGCCGAAGATATTACCGGTATTCCGGCAGATACCATTCGCAGGCTTGCCTATGAAATGGGGGTCACGGCTCGCGATCAAAAAATCGAGTTGCCGATTCAGTGGACCGATTGCTGGGATAACGATCACGATACGGTTAAAGGCAATCCCGTGGCATTCCATGCCATGCGGGGCTTGGCCGCGCACTCCAATGGTTTTCACAGCATTCGTGCCCTGGGTATTTTGATGACCCTGTTGGGCACCATTGATCGCCCCGGTGGTTTCCGCCACAAAGCGCCGTTCCCGCGTCCCATTCCTCCTTGTCCAAAGCCGCCTAAAGGCCCCGAAGATGTACAGCCGGAGACCCCGCTGAATGGTATGCCTCTGGGCTGGCCGGCAGATCCCAATGATCTGTTTGTGGATGAAGAAGGCGAAGCGGTGCGTCTTGATAAGGCATTCTCCTGGGAATACCCATTGTCAGTACATGGCTTGATGCACAACGCCATTACCAATGCCTGGCGAGGTGACCCGTACAAGATTGATACTTTGCTTATTTTCATGGCGAACATGGCGTGGAATTCATCCATGAACACCAGCAAGGTTCGCGAAATGCTCACCGATAGAGATGAGAATGGCGAGTACAAAATTCCGTTTTTGATTGTGGCAGATGCCTTCCAGTCAGAAACCGTTGCTTTTGCCGACCTGGTGTTGCCTGATACAACTTATCTGGAGCGCCATGACGCCATGTCTATGCTGGATCGCCCCATCTCGGAATATGACGGGCCTGTGGATTCGGTACGTATTCCTGTGGTTCCGCCGCGAGGCGACTGCAAACCGTTCCAGGAAGTGCTTATTGAAATGGGCAGTCGTCTCAAGCTTCCCGCATTTGTGGATGATGAAGGGCGGCGCAAGTTCAGAGACTATCCTGATTTCGTGGTGAATTTTGAAACCTCCCCCAATTCCGGGATTGGTTTTCTGGCGGGATGGCGTGGCAAAGGTGGTGAAAAATTCCTCAAGGGTGAGCCTAATCCACGTCAGTGGGAAATGTATGCCAAGAACAATTGCGTGTTCCATTACCAACTGCCGCGTTCATATCAATACATGCGCAATTGGAACAAGGGTTATCTGGAATGGGCGCGTGCTCATGCCATGACACGTTATGCAGAGCCTATTACCGTGCATCTGTATTCGGAAGTGCTGCAGAAATTTCGTCTCGCGGCACAGGGCAAACGCCCTGGAAAACAGCCGCCGGAACGTTTGCGCAAACGGGTGGAAATGTATTTCGATCCCTTGCCGTTTTATCACGAGACCCTGGAATCGCGGCTCATCGATACCCAGACTTATCCTCTGAATGCCCTGACCCAACGCCCCATGGCAATGTATCACTCCTGGGACAGCCAGAATGCCTGGTTGCGTCAGATTCATACCCACAATTATTTGTTTGTGAACCCCATGTTGGGCAAAGCCAGCGGTTTCCATGACGGTGATTGGGTTTGGATAGAATCACCCCATGGAAAAGTTCGCTGTATGGCGCGTTTTTCCAATGCAGTAGAGCCGGGAACGGTCTGGACCTGGAATGCCATCGGCAAGGCAGCAGGTGCCTGGGGGTTGACGCCCAAGGCGAACGAGTCGCAAAAAGGCTTCTTGCTCAATCATGTGATCTCGGAAGAACTTCCAGCTTGTGAAGCCGGGGAACATATGTCCAATTCTGATCCCATTACCGGACAGGCTGCCTGGTTTGATGTGCGAGTGCGGGTATATAAGGCCGGTGACGATGAGCCGGAAATTACCTCGCCGCAATTTGTTCCTCAGCGTGCCGTTCCTGGGCAGCAACTTCGCAAAGGGCGCTGGCAGGCCTATTTTGCAGGTAAATTTCGCAAAAAAGCAGGTATTCCCAAATGACACAGATGGCATTGGTTATTGATTTGAACGTATGCGTGGGCTGCCATGCCTGCGTTACTTCCTGCAAAGAATGGAATACCTCGGGCTGGGCCGGGCCGTTGACTGACCAACGACCCTATGACAAAGATCCCACGGGGACGTTTTTCAATCGGGTGCAGACTTTTGAAGTGGGTGAGTTTCCAAAGACCGAAACCGTGCATTTCCCCAAGAGTTGCCTGCACTGTGAAGAACCTCCTTGCGTACCCGTCTGTCCCACCGGGGCTTCCTATAAGCGTGAAGACAATGGTGTGGTGCTGGTCGATTATGACAAATGTATCGGCTGCAAATACTGTTCCTGGGCATGTCCCTACGGCATGCGTGAGTTGGATGAGCATCAGAAAGTAATGAAGAAATGCACCTTGTGTATTGATCGCATCACCAATGACACCTTGCCAGAAGCCGAGCGTAAACCCGCTTGTGTACTGGCCTGTCCTACCAGTGCCCGTTTGTTTGGGGATGTTCATGATCCTGATTCTGAAGTCTCCATGGCAATTCGGGAGCAGGGTGGTTATCAACTGATGCCGGAATGGGGAACCAAACCCGCCAACCACTATCTGCCCAGGCGCAAGACCCGTATCCAGATTTTCGAGGATGAACTTGAAAGGGCGGATAACCCCTTGCGCAAAGAAGCGCCGCTGCCCGCTGCAGAAGGTGAAACCCTGGACGATGTGTCCTTCTGATCACGGAGAATTCCATGCATCCCGCATTTTCAGTTATTTTTCTCACCACCTTGATTGGTGTTGGTCAGGGTTTGTTCCTGGCGTTGGTCACTGGTCAGGTCTATTCATTGGCAAACTTGTTGCAGCCCCAGAGTAGCCAGGAGTTTTATGCCTTCGGTTCTGCCCTAAGTCTGGTTTTTCTGGTTGCAGGTCTGCTGGCGTCATTTTTCCATCTTGGACATCCCGAACGGGCATGGCGTTCAGCCACTCGCTGGCGGACGTCCTGGTTATCCAGAGAAGTCATTGTGTTGCCGGTATTCATGGCGCTGGTCGCACTGTACGGTGCCGTTCACTATTTTGAGCTGACCAAGCCCTTGTTTGTGGTGCAGGACATCATCAAGGTTGATGCCAGCTTGATTTTGGGGGTGCTGGGGGCAATCGCTGCATTTGCACTCTATGCCTGCACCGCAATGATTTACGCCAGTATAAAATTTATCGAAGAATGGCATAGCCCACTGACGCTGATTAATTTTTCCTTGTTTGGCTTGTCTTCTGGATTCATTCTTGCGGCAGCCTTTTCCGCATGGAAAGGTATCGATCTGGTCGGCTTCTTTGGTTCCTGGGCGGTCATCTTTACTCTGGCGGCTGCCGTTACTCGTGGTCTGTCGTTGAGAAGAAACCGGCGTCTTGTGCATAAGAGCAGTTTGCAGACAGCCATCGGTATTCGTCACAATAAGATTGAACAAAAATCCCAGGGATTCATGGGTGGCTCGTTCAACACCAAAGAATTTTTCCATGGTGCCAGTGATAGTACAGTGAGATTTGTCTATCTGTTTTTTCTGTTGGCGGTATTTGTGGTGCCGGTGATTGTTTTGGGCGCATCCTATTGGTTGGCATCCCCTTACTTGCCTGCCGCCGCATTCGTGATCCAGTATTTTGGATTGATGGCAGAGCGTTGGTACTTTTTTGCGGAAGCCAAGCATCCACAGAATCTGTATTATCAATCCATGGCATAGAATCTCGCTTTTGTGATTTGTTTGAATTTTGTGCGACATTGTTTGTCCTAACAGTAGGCGTTGAAAAACAGCGTTTTTCAACGCCCTGCTAAACTCGTAAGTGACTCGTTCTTGAGGGCTTTCCTCGAGAATTTTTACCACTATAATTTAAGTGTGAATACACGGAGTATTGTTGATGATACCAATCAAGATAAAAACAGTTGTAGTCGCCCTGTTGCTATTACTTCTTCCCTTGTCTCAAGCCTGGGCAGATGAATGCAGTGATGCTGCGCAGTTGTTCAAGAAGGCTGGTGCCAGTGCAAGCTTTTTTGATAGAAGTTATGGCTATGCCATTTTCCCTAGCATTGGAAAAGGTGGTCTTGGCGTAGGGGGGGCTTATGGTAAAGGCTGTGTATACGCTCAGGGAAAGCAGGTTGGTGTGTCTTCCATGACTCAACTTAGCATTGGTTTCCAACTTGGTGGTGAAGCCTATACTCAGATTGTTTTCTTCCAGGATAAGCGTGCCTTTGATGAATTCACCAGTGGTAACTTTGAATTTAGTGCCAATGCCCAGGCAGTAGCGATTACAGCAGGGGCTTCCGCTTCTGCTTCCACCGCAGGAAATTCCTCAGGTGTCAGTGGGGGAAAGAATGATGCTACTACCAAAGGTGCTCATTACAACAAGGGTATGGCGACTTTTACAATTGCCAAAGGCGGTTTGATGTATGAAGCCTCATTAGCGGGGCAAAAATACAAATACAAGCCTCTTTGAGATAGATGATAGGGAAGGGAAGCATCCTATGAAACGTCTGATCCTTTTTCGACATGGAAAATCTGATTGGGATGTTTCCTTCGCTAATGATCATGGGCGTCCCTTGGCAGATCGTGGCGTCAGGGCTGCCCGTAAGATGGGTATGTTGTTGAGTGGTGCGGGGCAGGTGCCGGAGCTGGTGGTTTCTTCCACCGCAGTGCGTGCAAAGACCACCGCTGAACTTGCCATCAGTGCGGGGGCTTGGGACAGTGAATTGCAATTCACCGATGTTTTGTATGCGTCATCTCCTCCCCGGGTCTTGGGGTTTCTTCAGGAACTGCCAGACTCTGTAGAAGATGTGATGCTGGTCGGTCATGAACCAACCTGGTCCGGACTTATCTCTGCGTTTACAGGTGCTTGGGCAAAAATGCCCACCGCTGCCATGGCGGCCATACAATTTCCAACGACGTCACGATGGCGTGAACTTCGCTTCGAATCGGGACAACTGATATGGTTGCTGCAGCCCAAACTTTTCCTCAATAATTAACCCGGAAATTTCCTAAATTCGCGTGCAATGCATGAATTCTCCGGGCTAGCGATAGAATGCAGACTATTACCTACATCTCATCTGAAGGCACGATCTTGATATAAGACACTTTTCCGTTCAAACCATTGTTGGGATGGTAGTTGACGGTAATGCCCTGGGCGGCCTCACGTGACGAAGTGTCATGCTCCAGTCCGCGAATGCAGAACGGCTGGTCGAGGTCTTTCACGCCCCGGTAGATGCTGGTGTAGTCGTCTGAGCGGCTGCCGCCGGGATCGTCATACAGGCGCATGGCTTTATGTTTTTTGGTTCCGGGATACAGAAGTACCGATTTTATTTCGTCGTTGTCACAGCGGCTGCTGGTTTTACAATTGACATGGGCATCTTCGGCGCTTTGAAATACGCCTTTGATACCGCTGGTGCAGTAGTAATCCGAGTAGAAGACGATGTCGTCCGGATCATACGGATTGCTGGAAGTGGCGATCTTTACGTGAGATATTTTGCCATTGAGTCCATCGCCAATTCCGCTGTCATCCTGATGGTGGCTGACACTGATGTTCTGAGCTGCTTCCCGGCTTGAAGTATTGTGTTCAAAGCCATTGATGCAAAACGGTTCAGTGAATTGTGTTTGGCCAATATGGATTCGGCTCCAGTCATCGTTTTTGCGCCCTTCAGGGTCGTTATAAACTTTGATCAGGGTATTCAGGTCGATGCCGGGATACAGCAGTACCGAGCGAATTTCATCTTCTGCACAGGTCTGGCTGGTATCGCAGTTCCTGTCTTCAGCTTGGCTGCTTTGAAAAATACCTTTGATTTCCTGAGTGCAATTGTTGCCTTCATAGAAGATGATGTTGTCCGGGTCATGCGCCGAAGATGAGGAAGCGATTTTTACCCGGGAAATTTTTCCGTTCAAACCGTTTCCTATACCGCTGTCACTGGCATGATGGTTGACGCTGATTTTCTGCGCGGCTTCCCGATCTGAAGTCTGATGTTCAAAACCGTTGATGCAGAAGGGTGCATCCAGTGAACTGGCACCTACATGGACGCGTGTCCAGTCATCCCAGGCTCCCGGCGTGGTGTCGTTATAGACTTTGATGAGCGTGTTTTTATCGATTCCAGGAAAAATCTGTACCGAACGAATTTCATCGTTGTCGCAGGATGAGTTGCTGGTACAGTTCACATCCTTGGGTGCGGAGCTTCTGAACACGCCCTTGATCTGCTGGGTACAGTAGTTGCCTTCGTAAAAAACAATATTGTCCGGGTCGTAAGGTGAAGAGGAATCGGTAATCAGAATACGGGATACTTTTCCGTCCAGTCCGTCACCGATACCGCTGTCGCTGCGATGGAAGGCGATATGAATATCGCGGTTTTTCATCTCGCTGGTGCTTTGTTGCTCAAAACTGCCCAGACAATAGGGTGTATCGGTGCTGAAACCATCACCGATATACACCCGCGCCCAGTCATCGCGTTTTCCACCATCGGCATCGTTATACAGCTTTATGACCCGGCTCGTGGAGACACCTGGATAGATCATCATGGAGCGGATTTCGTCGTTGTCGCACTGATTGCTGTCGCGGCAGTTGGCGGTTATGTCCTGATCGCTGTGGAACTGCCCTTTGACCCCCTGGGTGCAGTCATTGCCTTCGTAGAAGACAATATCGTGGGTGTTGTTGTAGGGGTTGTCTGAATTATCGATGGTGACGTGAGAAACTTTTCCGTCCAGTCCGCCCAGAGGATTGTCGAAGCGCTGGAAATCAATGGTAATGCCAGTCACGCCGTTTACCGTATCTGATGCTGTGCGTTGTTGCTCGAGGCTGCCGATGCAGTAGGGTTCTGTGATGTCGGCATTCGACCCGATATGGATGCGGGTCCAGTCGTCATCAGTGGTGCCAGCTGGCGCGTCAAATAATTCGATGATGGTATTGGCGTCTAATCCGGGGTAGAGCAGTACCGAACGTATTTCGTCGTTGTCGCATTTACTGCTGGCTGTGCAGTCTTTGTCAGCTCTTTCCCCGCTGCGGAACACGCCTTTTATTCCCTGGGTGCAGTTGTTGCCCTCATAGAAAACGATATTGTCAGGATCCCTGGCGCTTGTGCTGGATGCTGTTTTGATCCGTGATATCTTTCCGTTGAGACCAGCGCCGATGAGGTCGTCATCGTCTGGATGGAAACTGACGCTGATATTTTGTGCCTTTTCCCGGTTAGAAGTCTGGTGCTCAAACCCGTTGATACAAAAAGGCGTATCGAGATTGATGTCACCCAGGTGAATGCGCGTCCAATCATCCCATTGGTCAGGGCTTGGATGGTTATATACCTTGACCAAGCGGTTGGAGGGTATGGTGGGATAGATTTTCAGAGAGCTGATTTCATCATTATCGCATTTGTCGCTGGCGGTGCAGTTGATATCCATACTTTTGGAACCGTCCAGCGCGGCTTTGACGCCTTCCTGGCAGTTCAGAGCTTCATAGAACACCAGGTTCTGTTCTGGATCATAGGCATCGCTTGAATCCTTGATGCTGACATAAGAGACTTTTCCATCCAGACAGTTGTCCAGGGAACCTGAAGGATCGGGGCAGTCGGGCAAGCCATCGTAGCGCCGGTAATCGATGGTGATGCCATCAGCGCCATCCACCGTGGTACTGGCCAGGCGTTGCTGTTGCAAGCTGTCGATACAAATGGGCTGGGTGAGTGTCTTGCCGATATGAATACGCGTCCAATCGTCGTCCTTGCTCCCGTCAGGCGCATTATGCACCTGGATGACGGTATTCTCTGGCAGGCCGGGATATAGTTTGACGGAACGGATTTCATCATTGTCGCAATGATTGACCAGAGAGCCGGTGTTGAGCAGATCACAGGGTCTTGAGCGTTGATCCCGGCTCCGAAACACGCCCTTGACCTGTAACAGGCAATCATTTCCTTCGTAAAACACAATGTTGTCCGGGTCGTACTGTTGACTGGAGCGGTCTAGGAAAATGGATGATACCAGGCCGCTGAGTCTGTGCCCCAGTTCCCAGTCATCGCTGCCATGAAAACTGAAAGTGATTTGTGGTGGCAAAGGCAGTTCGCGGGGTTGGAGAGGGGCAGATTCACCGGGGTCTTCCAGATCACTGATACATGCGGGTTCTTGTAATTCGTCATCAACATGAATTCTGGCCCAGTCATCACGGTAACTGGATAGAGGGTCGTTATACAGTTTAATAAGCGTATCCGGGGGAGTAGAAGGGTAGATCAGTACCGACTGGATGCTGCCATCATCACAGGCAAAGCTGGTCAGGCAATTGAAATAGCCGTCATCATTGTGGCTGAACACGCCTGATTCGCGATAGGTGTCAAGAGATCCTGTATTGAAGTCTATCCCGCAGTTTTTGTCCGCCAGAAAAATGATATCGTGGGTGTCAGTGGCAAAAGTGCTGTCGTCCAGAATGGGTTGCAGAATTTCCCCCACTTGATCGCTTTCCACCTTGGCATCGGGGCAGAGATTGGAGTGGGCGGATTCACTGTGCGTACCGTTGAACACCAAGGCGCTGTGTGGCGCATCGTTCCAGGATTGGTTTTTTACCGAGACTACGCCGTCACTTTCCGCATCTCCCAGTCCTTGCCCCACGCAACTGAAACGAATGGCAAGAAAAGGGATCTGGCGCCCGTCCACCTTGAACTTGTGATAAGGAAAGTCGCGATTGAAGCGTGCCATGTTGAGCGGTTGTAAATCCTCGGTGGCTGGGGTGGGGCCACCAGAAAACATATTCCCCTTATGTGGTGTGGCCAGGGTATAGATTTTCTTGATTTTCTTGGCTGCGGCGTAGAACACCGGACTACGCTGGGGGTCATCGTTATTTGGATCGTTGTCGGTAAAACGATAGGCCATGCCGATGATGTAGCGCAGATCCAGTCCCCCCATGCTGTGCCCAACGGTGACCAGGGAGCCGTCTGGAATAGGCTGGGTCTGGTCGGCGTCCAGGATTTGCAGCGCCAGCTGATAGGCGCGATCGGCAATTGAACCAATTGGATCCACCTGAAAACGATAGGTCTTCCAGTTCTGATCTTCGGCGTAATGAGCAAAGGTGATAAAGCTGTCTGGCGTGGCTCCCAGACCATGGGCAAACAAAATGTAGCCTTTCGGCGCATTGGGCGGCGGTGGCGGGGGAGGAGGTTCCTTATAGGAAAAGGCTACTTGTTCGCCAGATTGATCCTGATACCTCAGGTTCAGAGATTTCCATATCAAATTGCCATTTTCACCGTCTTTTCCTTCAAGTTTCAGCACGTCTTCTGCGCCGTAAGGCAGGAACAGCCAGTCGTATTCGCCTTTCCCGTAATGTACATAACGCCCCGCCAACGGATGGTCTTTGCTGGCCAGGTCTGCAAGATAATCAGCCCCGTCGCTGACCAGCAGGGTTCCAAAGCTCATGGTTTTTTCAGCCTTGTTCAGGGAATAGGATGAAAAATTGGAAGGATCTACCATGTCCCAGATGATATGGCCATCGTCTTTATTGCCCATCAGTTTTCCCAGGGCGCTATTGTCTGAAATGGCGAACACCTGATCATTGGGCGCATCGGTGTACTGAATGATGTAACCATTGATACTCATGGGAGAATTGTCGACCATATAGTCTTCCAATGTCCCACCATGAGCCAGTGAAGTGCAGAGTAATGTCAGTATCTGAATAAACCTGGCAATGCTTTTCATTTCGGCATTCCTGCTTCTCTCAATAACACGGTGGTGAATATCAGAAGGCTCAGTAACAGCACCATGCCAAAGGACAGGGGCACGGGTTCAGTCTGTGTGTTCGGTGGAGGGGGTGCGTTGACAACCATCCTGGGGCCACCAGGATCGACGATCAACTGGTCGTTGCCGCTGGAATCCCCGAAACTTCCTTCAGTGAGATGAAGTGTCCAGCCGTTCCCTTCGGGCTGGCTGAACGGGGTGAAATCACGCAAAGTGGGCGCCTCTCCCGGAAATGTGGACGTGAATTTGTAGTAAACCGCATCCTGATTGTCGATGCCGGAGAAGACCACCTGCACATTGGCGACCGGGGCGGACACTTCAAAACTGACCAAGCCCGCGGGAAAGAAAGGTGCTTCCGAGTCACCCAGTATAGAGGGGGGAAGGGCGCTTACATTGGATAGCTCACCCGCATCGGTGATAACTGTTATCGTGCCCGTATGATTGAAGTTATCTATAGTAAGGCTGGAAGCGGCAAAAGTGGGTTGCAATACACCGAGGATAAACAAACCCAATATTTTCCAGATAAAAGTGCGAGCTGTCATAAAAAGGATTATGCATCTTGTCTTCATGCGAACAACTTCTGTAGGTTCAATGAGGAAAACAAAACCTTGCTGTTTATGGTATTAAAAACCGGCATTCAGGCATTTGACACAAGTCAAAAATAAATTGGTTAAGATCCTGTGAAACGGCTTCAAATATCTCCCCCTCTTTCGACGCTGCTACCATCTTCCTCCATTGCCGGGTGTCATCTAACAGGTGGTTGAAAAAGTCCTTCCATGTTTTTTTCAACAGCCTAAATTGATGCCAAGTCAACAATAGGGTGATTTGCAGGTGAATGTTGCAGCTGCAACTCCGGTACAATAGATTTTTTGCTCCTTTTCCGAGAATACCCGTGAAAAAACCTGAATTGCTCTCACCTGCGGGAACCCTGAGAAACATGCGTTATGCGTTTGCTTATGGCGCAGATGCCGTCTATGCCGGAATGCCCAGGTACAGCCTCAGAGTGCGCAATAACGATTTCCTGCATGAGAATCTTGCCACAGGTATTGCTGAGGCACATGCCCAGGGAAAGCAGTTTTTCGTTGCTGCCAACATCATGCCTCATGGCGCCAAGCTGGGAACCTTTATGGATGATATCCGCCCCATCGTGGAAATGGGGCCCGATGCTTTTATCATGGCAGACCCGGGGCTGATCATGAAGGTTCGTGAAGCCTGGCCTGATTTGCCCGTGCACTTGTCTGTGCAGGCAAATACCATGAATGCCTTCAGCGTGGAGTTCTGGCAGCGTATGGGTTTGACCCGGGTGATCTTGTCTCGGGAATTGTCTCTGGATGAAATTGAAGAAATTCGCCAGGCATGCCCGGAAATGGAAATCGAAGTATTCGTCCATGGTGCCTTATGCATTGCCTATTCAGGACGCTGTCTGTTGTCGGGTTACTTCAATCATCGTGATGCCAATCAAGGGACTTGCACCAATGCCTGTCGCTGGGAATACAAGATGAATGAGGAAGCCCCAAGTGTCAGCGTGGCGGACATGGGGCGCCATCCCAAGGCCGATCAGGTTTACTACATAGAAGAGCCGAATCGTCCGGGTGAATTCATGCCCATTGAAGAAGATGAACATGGCACCTATATCATGAACTCCCGGGATTTGCGTGCCGTAGAACATGTGCAGCGGCTGGTGGAGATTGGTGTGGATTGTCTGAAGATCGAAGGGCGTACAAAATCCCACTACTACACGGCGCAGGTTACTCAGATCTATCGCAAAGCAATTGATGACGCTGTTGCCGGCAAGCCTTTCGATGAGACCCTGATGGGGGATTTGGAGAGCCTGGCAAATCGCGGTTATACAGACGGTTTTTTCCAACGCCATGAAACCCATGAACTACAGAATTATCGCCAGGGTGCATCAGTTGCAACGCGCTCCCAGTTTGTGGCTGAGGTTCTGGAAGAGAAAGATGGCTGGGCACTGGTAGAAGTGAAGAATAAATTCCAGTTGGGTGACGACATGAGTCTGGTGCTGCCAGAAGGAAATCTGTCATTTCGACTTGAGGAAATGCGGGACAAGCATGGCGACCCTTTGCAGGTTGCTCCTGGTAGCGGCTGGCAAGTGCGTATCCCCCTACCCAAGCCAGCAGGAAAACACGGATTGCTGACCCGTAACCTGTAACAGGCTACAGAAAAACACCGTTTTCTACAGCCTGTGTGTGGCACATGGATGTGCCATCCTGTTAAGTTCTGTCTTTCGAATACCCAATAACAACGGTGCGTTGATAAATCATTTTTGGTTTTTTCAACCCGTTGTTAATTATTATCAAGGTTTTTTCTTCCTTGCAGTGTCACCATAAAGATTCCTGAGTGTAGTGCGTATGGGATCCAGATGTCGAAAGCAAATCCAAGTCGTCCGTTGTTGGGCTGTTTTATCGTATTGATGTGGCTGTTACCTGCCTGGGTTACGGCGACCACTGTTGCAGATGATATTCCCAAGGGCGGTGTGGAACTGGGCATCAGTGAATACACCGCTATTGGAAATCAGGGAAAAGTCGATAATCCCGTTACTGCCCTGGACAAGGACAAAAAACGTAAATCCACTACTGACCATTCCAAGCTCAAGGAATTGCAAGGTCCATTCAATAGTGGTCCTGAAGTTACCCGCGCCTGCCTGGGTTGTCACAATACAGCCGGTCATCAATTTATAAAAAACAAGCACTGGACCTGGCGTTATACCAATCCCGAAACAGGGCAGAAGCTGGGGAAAAGTGTTTTGGTCAACAACTTTTGCACCAATGCCAGAGGAAATGAAGGCATGTGTGCACAATGTCATGCGGGTTATGGCATGAAGGACAGCAATTTCGATTTTTCCAACGAGGAAAATATTGATTGTCTGGTGTGTCATGAATCAACGGGAACTTACTACAAAACCCCACCGACCAAGGGCAACAAGGCGTGCTCGGTGATGTTCGAAGGACAAAAGCCCATAGACTGGGTAAATGTTGCCCAGCATGTACGCTTGCCTGCACGCAGCAATTGCGGTGGCTGCCACTTTTTTGGTGGGGGTGGTGACAACGTCAAACATGGCGATCTGTCTTCAGTGTTGTTTCATGCGCCCAGAGATGTGGACGTACACATGTCAGAACAAGGTGAAAATTTTGCTTGTATCATCTGCCATGTGGGAGAAGGGCATGAATGGGCTGGCAGTCGCTATGACATGATTGCCAAAGATGAAAAGGAACATGCCACCCCCAAACCCGGAATGGAGCGGGAAACAGCAACTTGTGAAAGTTGTCATGGAGACAAGCCTCATCCAACCAGCGTTGTTGGATTCAAGTTAAACGATCATGTTGACCGAGTAGCGTGTGAAAGTTGCCATATCCCCAGCTTTGCCCGAGGAGGGGTGGCAACCAAGGTAGATTGGGATTGGCGTACCGCAGGCAAATTGAAAAATGGCGAAGGCTACAAAGAAGAGGGCTATCAGCAAGGAAATGGTGAATGGCGGCATACCTACAAATCTATCAAGGGTAGTTTCAAATACGACGAAAATGTTGTTCCTGTTTATCGGTGGTTTGATGGGGTGATGCGTTATACAACAATAGATACCGTATTTGATCCGTCCAAGCCAGTGGAAATTAATTTCTTCAATGGATCACCTGGGGATGAAAATTCCCGCATCTGGCCCTTCAAGCGTATGCATACCATTCAACCCTATGACAAAGGCAACAATACCCTGGTGTATATGCATCTATGGGGAGATGATGACGCAGCATTCTGGGGGAATTATGACTTTGCCAAGGCGATCAAGGTAGGTATGGAAAAAAATGGCATTCCCTACAGTGGCGAATACGGTTTTATCGACAGCTATTCCTATTGGCCAATCAACCACATGGTTGCACCCAAGGAGCAGGCATTGGCTTGTAAGGAATGTCATGCCAAAAATGGGCGACTGGAAGGACTGAATAATTTCTACCTGCCCGGCAGGGATAAACCCCAATGGCTGGATTGGTTGGGATTGCTAATGGTCTTTGGCAGTCTTGCTGGTGTGCTGGGGCATGGGTTGTTGCGTACCTTTTTGAACAGGAGGAATAGCTGATGCCAGTTCGTCGCGTAAAGATATTCAACGGTTTTGAGCGCTTTTGGCACTGGACACAGATGTTGCTGATTTTTGTGTTGTTATTCAGTGGATTTCGGATCTATGGTGTGTATGATTTGATCAGTTTTGAATCTGCGGTCTATATCCACACCCTGTCCGCCTTGTCTTTGATCGTGCTATGGATATTTGCAGTATTCTGGCATTTGACGACGGGAGCATGGCGTCATTATGTGCCTTCCACTCAGGGGTTGTTCAAAGTCATTCGTTTCTATGCCTGGGGTGTTTTCAAGGGTGAGCAACACCCTTACCGGAAACATTTCTGGCGCAAACATAATCCGTTGCAGGCGCTGTCATACTTGGGGCTGAAATTGTTCCTGTTTCCCGCAATCTGGCTGTCCGGGCTGGCATATCTCAGCTACAACTATTGGCAACAAGGTGTTTCCAGCCCATTGTTGGGATGGGTGGTGATGGTGCATGTGATTGCCGCATTTGCGATTCTGGCGTTTGTTATCATTCATGTCTATATGTTGACCATAGGCGATTCTTTCAAGCATCATCTGATGCCCATGATCAATGGTTATGATGAGGTAGAACTGACTGAAGCTGAAGAGCGCTATTTCGAACAGGACGAGCCTTCTCGAATAAAAGAATAGCTATTGGGTTTTTGTTACGCAAAAGGACTAGCCTGGGAAATTCATGAAATTTCCGAGTTGAAAGCTTATTGTTCTGGCACCATGTAAGTATAG
>CAYXOS010000026.1:0-7852 GCA_964467115.1 uncultured Sedimenticola sp. | reverse complement strand
AATTCATGAAATTTCCGAGTTGAAAGCTTATTGTTCTGGCACCATGTAAGTATAGGAAGCTCTGAGTATTCATGTGCGTAAATGCCAATGATGAATTGATAGAGGTGCCCATAAGAGCTTCCTGAACATTGTCATAAATCCCTTGGAGAAAAATATGCCAGAAATACAAGAAATAGAATTACAACGTCATCATGATCAGTTGGTTTCAGATGTTCGGGAACTCGTTGAAAAATATCGTCGTATCATGGATTGGGATGTACCCGACAATGATGACAGTATTTCCGACCCCATGATACTGCAGGCGATAAAAAAAGCTTTAGAGCAAGTTGAAGAAGAACTGGGGAAGAGTTAAGGAAGCTCTGATCTACTCATGAACCCGCATCTCAAATGCCCGATAGCTTCCTCGCCCACAGGGATGTAGGTGAGCAGGAAGCGGAAACTCAAAATATCTTACGCACATAGCACACTGTTGCCAGAATATGTAATACAGATGTCAGGTATTTCAATCGATCCGCATCTGCTCACGAATAGATCAGCGCGTTCCTTAGCTCCTCTCCGTGGTTTTCCCCTGACTCTTTTTTCCCAGCTTGTCCATACAACCTATTTTTATCTGATCTGGGTTTGTTTGTTCCCGAGTATTCGGTGCTATCCTACTCCCTATAACTGATGTAACTGAAGGAAGCGCAGTAATGACAAAAAAAATGGTATTTTCTTTTCGCGAAGGTGATGGAAAGAACAAACAGCTATTGGGGGGCAAGGGTGCAAATCTTTGCGAAATGACACAAATTGGTTTGAATGTCCCGCCTGGGTTTGTTATCTCCACCCAGGCTTGCCTGGAGTACCTGGAAGGTGATTCTGATGAACTTCCTGCAGGCGTCATGGAAGAAGTGCGGGAACAGATGAAACAGGTGGAACAAGCCACGGGCAAAGGTTTTGGCAACGAACAAAATCCGCTGTTGGTGTCGGTACGTTCCGGTTCTGCCATGTCCATGCCAGGAATGATGGATACCATCCTCAATCTTGGATTGAATGCGCGAACCCTGAAAGGTGAAATCAAACAGACTGGTGATGAACGCTTTGGCTATGATTCCTATCGCCGTTTTATCCAACTGTTCGGCAAGGTTGCCCTGGATATATCCGATGAATTATTCGATGCTGAATTCAACAAGGTCAAAGAACGTGCCCATGTGACCGAAGATGTTGGTCTTTCCGCGCAAAACCTACAGGAGATCAGTGAGCGTTTTCTGCAAGTTGTCGAACAAGCAACCGGTCGTCCTTTCCCTGAAGACCCTTATGAGCAACTGGAGATAGCGGTCAAAGCGGTGTTCCGTTCCTGGATGGGCAAACGCGCCGTGGATTATCGCCGCGAATTCCATATCACGCCTGATGTTGCCAATGGTACGGCGGTGAATATTTGTACCATGGTCTTCGGTAATCGAGGTGATGATTCAGCAACCGGTGTTGCGTTTACCCGCAATCCCGCCACCGGGGAAAACAAATTATATGGAGAGTACCTGGTCAACGCCCAGGGTGAAGATGTAGTAGCAGGGATTCGTACACCCAAACCCATCGACCGTCTAAAAAATGAAATGCCGCAAATGGCGGCCGAGATTGAACAGCTCAGACAAAAGCTGGAGGCGCATTATCACGAAGTTCAGGACTTCGAGTTCACCATAGAACGTGGTGTGCTGTATTGCCTGCAAACCCGCAATGGCAAGATGAATGCGGTTGCCATGGTGCGGACCTCGGTTGAAATGGAACGTGAAGGTTTGATCGACAGGAACCAGGCGTTGTTGCGTATTGCGCCGAATGATCTGGAACAGATGCTCTATCCCCGCCTTGATCCCAATGCACGGGTAACGCCTTTGGCGCAAGGCTTGCCCGCGTCGCCAGGAGCGGCAAGTGGTCATGTGGTATTTGATGCTGATCGTGCCGAGGTCGAAGGTAATCTGGGCAAGGCTGTGATCTTGCTACGAGAAGAAACCAAACCCGAAGACATTCACGGCTTTTTTGCGTCCAACGGCATACTCACCAGCCGTGGAGGAAAAACCTCCCATGCAGCGGTGGTGGCGAGAGGTATGGGTAAGCCTTGTGTCGCTGGCGCTGAAGGTATTGCGGTTGATGTGCAACTGCGTGAAGCCTTTGTCGGGGATACGGTTATCCATGAAGGTGATTTGATTACCATCGATGGAACCAGTGGCAAAGTCTACCTGGGGGCTGTGCCTACGGTGGAAGCGGACTTTTCTGCTGAATTGAATATATTATTGGGTTGGGCGGATGAAGTAGGGCGTTTGTGTGTGATGGCAAATGCGGATACGGCTGTTGATGCTGATCGGGCGTTGAAATACGGTGCCAAGGGAATTGGTCTGTGTCGTACCGAGCGCATGTTCAATACTGTAGAGCGTTTGCCAGTGGTAATCGAGATGATCATGGCAGATACCAAAGAACACCGTCAGCAGGCCTTGGATAAACTGTTGCCCATGCAGCGTCAGGATTTCCAGGAGCTGTTTGAAGTCATGGCACCTCATCCCGTGACTATTCGTTTGCTCGATCCGCCTATCCATGAGTTTCTACCCACAGAACAACAATTGAAAGATGATCTGGAATATTTGTACCGGCTGAAAGAAACAGTTCGAGGCATGGAAGTGTTGGCAGCAACAGTGTCTCTGCTGGAAGGGCGAAACAAAGACAGCCTGGAACAATCGGTGGATTCCCATCAGGTTGAAGATGCCATCGCCAAAAAAGAGACCATGTTGAAAAAGGTACGGGCATTGTATGAAACCAATCCCATGCTTGGGCATCGAGGGGTGCGTCTTGGAATCACCTTTCCTGAAATCTATGAGATGCAGATTCGAGCGGTGCTGGAAGCGGCCATGGCATGTGAGAAAAAAGGTCTGGAGGTTCACCCCAAAATCAAAGTGCCGCAGGTTTGTACTGCCCAGGAATTGTTGTATGTGAAAGATATTGTGGATACGGTCAGCGCTGACCTGGAAGCACAGTATGGGCATCAGCCTGCGTTCCAGTTTGGTACCATGATTGAAGTGGTGAGAGCCTGTATGCGCGCTGGCAATCTTGCCGAGCAATCGGCATTCTTTTCCTTTGGTACCAATGATCTTACCCAAGCGGCATTTTCTTTTTCTCGGGAAGATGCAGAGAACAAATTCCTGCCGCTCTACAATGAACGAGGTATTTTGCAAAACAACCCTTTCGATGTTCTGGACGAAAAAGGTGTGGGGAAATTGATGCAGCTCGCTATTAAGTGGGGTCGGGAAAAACGTCCTGATTTGCTGGTGGGGATATGTGGTGAGCATGGCGGCCATCCCGCATCCATTCGTTTTTGTCACCGTATAGGTCTGGATTACGTGTCCTGCTCAGCACCACGCATTCCGGTCGCAAGGCTGGCATCAGCCCATGCTGTTCTCGAGGACTGAGATGAAGATCATTGCGATTGTGGGCAGCATGCGCAAGGGCAACACCTACGCCATGGTGGAGGCAGCTAGTCAGGCGTTAACGGATTGTGAGGTCGAAATCATTCATCTACAGGAGGTACAACAGCTGAATGAAATGTCCCTGGACTGCGATCGCAATGCAGATCATTGTCTGAGTGCCGAATTTGCTGCGGTGGTCAGCAAACTCCAGGATGCTGATGGATTTATTCTCGCCACCCCTGCGCGTTGGAGTCTGATGTCGGGTGAGATGAAAATGTTTCTGGATCATCTCAACCCATTCATCATGCCAGGGGTGTTGGCTGGCAAGAAAGCCCTCATCATGGCAGTGGGACAATCGAGAGGAGAAGGTGCAGAAACCATCCGGCGAGCAGCGCAATCTGTTGCCTGGTTCTGTGAGCACGCCAGAATTGACGTGGTTGCCACTGTAATAGCAGAAGATTGTTTGCATACGCCAGACTGTCGACTCAAGCGTCCTGAGTTGTTGCAAGACTGTGAAACCGCAGCCAAGACATTACAGGCAGCGATCAGCCAGCATTCGCCTTAGCTCGGAAAATTTATGAAATTTCCTGCTTAGTTTCCTCGACTTGGTTTTTTACCGGCGGAAAGCAGTCTGTCGGAATATTCGGCTTGAGACCAAAATCCCGTAGAGAAACATCCAGTGCGCACTGATCTTGCAGCATATGCAATAGGGGTGGACGTGGATCATCGCCGTGTACTTTCTCGCAGGCTTCTACACACTGCATGCATTGCGTGCAGGTAAACATCTTGCGCTTGATACTGCGTGGTTTGAGACGCATGGGACAAGCGTGCTCACAGGAAGCATCACACTCGATGCATTGAGCTGATCGGCCACGGTCAAAGCCCACCACCAGGGCTTTTTTGTTCCCCATCCATACCAGACTTTGTGCCAGACCGATGACACAGCCAAAGCGACAGAACAAATGACGTGCGACAGTGAATTCGATAATGAACAACAGGGTTGCCACACCGATAAAAAGCCCCTGATTGCGGGTAAGACTGGCGTGGATGAGATTGCCGTAAATTTCCCTGGGGGGCAGTAAATAGGTCAGTAGCACCACCGCCCATGTGAAAGAAAACACCAATATGACGATTGCCGTCAGCCACCATCCGCGTTTATTGACCGTGATTTGTGTGCCGTCCGATTGCTTTTCGGGGAGCTTTTCCCGATCCCAAATGGACAACTTTCCCGATGCCCTGCGCATGAAATGGTTGATGGTTTCCACCACGGAAAAATGTGGGCAAAGCCAGCCGCAGTAGAGACGGCCCCATTTCCAGGACACCCAGATGCCAATCCCCACGATCAGCCCCAGGGGAAGAAAAAAGCGTAACCCCATGTTGATTGCCATATCCAGGGTACTGATTTGTCCTGTCTTGAAGGCATCAATGCCCAGGGTCCAGGGTTGCGTCAGTAGAATGAAATGGTTTTGATTCAAATCGAAGCGGAAGATGTCCAGAACAGGCGCAAGAATGAACAACAGGAAGAATCCTGTGCGCCATGCCAAGCGATGTTTTTGGGTGCGGTTCATTTATTCAATTCCGGTGACCTTGAGCGCTTCAATGATGGTAGTAAACTCCGGTCTTGTGGCGATTCATGGGTGATTTGTTTGTGATATTTTTGTGACAATAGCATCTGACAGCATATACCCCGTTCCAGAGAGGGTGACAATGTTCAACTTGGGCGCTTTGGCGCGCAGACGCCGCATCAGCGATCTCAAGGACGAATCCCCCACGATCACGTTTTTCCACACATGAGATTCTATTGTCAACGAAGAAACAGGAGTGTTGATATTATTGACCAGAATTTCCAGCAGCAATAATTCTTTCTTGCTCAACAACACGGCTTCTTTGTTTCTGCTCAAGCTCAGGGGATCGAAGCTGAAACAATAGCCATGGTCGAGATCCTTGTGGGGCAGGGATGGCAATAGTTGTTTGTATTTGCACAGCTCTTTTTCCATATCCTGGTGTTTGCGATTGTTCTGATAGGCTTGAATCAGCGTGCCGCAGGTCGCGAGAAAGGGATGCAAGGCATTCGCCATCTCATTGTCATACCCTTGTTTCCGGTTGGCGATGCCTACCAATCCAAGGAGTTTTCCTCCGGCATAAAAGGGCAAACCCAGGAAGGCATTGAGGGGTGGATGTCCTTTCGGAAGCCCATAACTGCGTGGATCGGATGATGGATGGTTGGAAATTACCTGCTGCCCGGTTTTCAGCACATAGCCATAAAGAGAATCCAGCTTGGAGAATATCATTCCTTTTTGTTTGTTTTCTTCATAAAGTCGTTTGGTATCGGCGTTCCAGGCGATATTGGTGGTGGCATAGCACTTCACATAAGGTGTGTTGTCCTGGTGATGAAGAACCTCCCCAATAAAGCCATATTCACTCTCGGTGATTTCCAACAACGCATCCAGTAATCCGTCAAACAGCACATAGGGGTTGGTCTCGCAAATGTACTTCGCAAGAACCTGGGTGATGACTTCCAGCAGATGTTTTTCGGATATGTCACTCATGTCAGGAAAATTGTTGGGAAATGTTGATCTGTAATTTATGCACTTTATCGGCTTCCTCAGGTGTTGCAACGACCTGAGTCAAGTATGAGTGCTTATCTGCATAGAATAAAAAACCTTATAAAAACAATTATCTGCAATCCGTTCAGAACATTTTCAGAACTTTTTCAGAATCTTTTTTTACCAAATCCAGTAGTGTGAAACAAAAAGGCTCCAAGGGTCGGAGTCAAATCATTTTGAGCCATGCCATTGGTTTCACCTGATGTCATCCTGATTTGACACCGCCCCTTTCCTGCAGAACTTTTTATCAAGTCTAGTAGTATGAAATAAAAAACCACTCCCTCGGCTCAGTGAGGGTTGATAGCAACAATGAGAGGATGCGAACCATGAAGATTCACCAGTACCCAAGTAACAAAACCCGTAAGCCCAGATCCATAGCAACGGGCTTTATTCGCCAAGCACTATTGTTGGGGTTGTGCCTGCTGCTGGCTTTGCCCCTGTTTGCCGCAGAAAATGCCCCCCATAAGCGCGTGGGAGATGCACAAAATGCCGCCGGAGCAGGGGGGATTAGCGCGGCAGGAATGGTTGAATCACGCTCGGGCGGGTTCAAATTTCCTGATAATAGTGTTCAAACCTCTGCTGTTGATCTGGCATCACATACCGCCGACAGCAACGCCCATCACACTCGCTATACTGATAGCGAAGCGGTTTCCGCTGTCGATTTGCCGTCACATACCGCCAACAGTAGCGCCCACCACGCTCGCTATGCCGATAGCGAGGCAGTCGCTGCCATCAAAGCCGCAGATGGCACTGGATCAGGAGTGGATGCCGATCTTCTCGATGGCATGCATGCCAGCGAAGTTATCGATGCTGCAATCAACGCCGTTCGGACCCCCATCAACAGTCTGCCTTACACCATCAGCCAATCCGGTTCTTACTATGTCACCGGCAACCTGGATGGAAGCAGCGGAGGCATTAACATTACTGCCAGTGATGTCACTCTGGATCTGATGGGCTTTACCCTGGATGGGGGAGGCAGTGTCAACGATCAGGGAATTAATGTTCCAGGTGTCATTGATAACCTGACCATAAAAAACGGGACAGTTCGGGGGTTTGGGAATACAGGTATAAATCAAAGTGTTAGTTCAGGTGGCATACTGGGTAGCAATACCCGAATCTTGAATATGCGAGTGATTGATAACAATGGCACTGGGATATACACAAATGCAATCAATTCCCTGGTATCTGGTTGCTCTGTGAGTGGGAATTCAGGGAGTGGTATTTATGTAGCAGTAGCATTCTCGAACGCGAGGGTTATCAATAATCAAGTGTACGGCAATGGTAAATCAGGAATTTTCGGAGGAGACCTGATTATGGGAAATACAGTTACTGACAACGGTGGAGGGTCTACTTCCTATGATGCCATACAAGCAAGCAATGCTGTGGTCAGGAATAATGTAGTCAGGAACAATCAGAACTCAGGAATAAGGGGATCCAATTTGTTGGTCGAGGGCAATATGGTGGAATCAAACAACCTTTCAGAAGATGCTAACAGAGGAGGAATACACGTTTTGGGAGAGAGTCGGGTTGTAGGCAATGTGCTCAAAGACAACAAGATAAACGGTATCCATGTATCTTCTTATGGCAATGTGATCATTGATAATCATATTACGCGTACTAACCCTGGAAATGGAATAAATTTTACTATCTCCAGTAATTTCTATCGTGACAATACCGCCTATGGGAATGGTACAGACTTCAATCTTGGTGGGTTTACCATTACGGATGGTGGAGGAAATGTAGGGTTTTGATCCTGAGTGTTCCTGACCCCATGACATAAATACAGAGGAATTTAACCATGAACATACAGTTACACCC
>CAYXOS010000025.1:0-23833 GCA_964467115.1 uncultured Sedimenticola sp. | reverse complement strand
TCAAGTAGAAGTAACTTGTTTGCGATATCTTTCAATATCCACTAGGATAGAAAACAGGTCAGAATAATAACAGTTTTCTATATCACAGCTTAAGCAAGCTCAAAGGAAATATAATCATGAGAATTAACTCATCGTCAGTTGCAGTCACACAAGCTACAACCAAGAATATTTCCACGCGAAAGAAACTGTTGGTGACATCTGTCAGTCTGGTGCTCGCCTCTGCACTATCTGCAAAGACACTGCTTCCAACCGCGCACAGCGATATTCAAGCAACCACGCTACTGGCCACTGAACAGCAAATTCAGGAACTGTTGATCATCGATACCCGAGTTGATGACTACCAGCAACTGATTATTCAGCGCAGAAAGCACTTGATTCCCATTGTGGTTCGTCCCGAGCAGGACGGTTTGGATGTTCTGACTGAAACCCTTGCCCGTTTTCCCAACATCACTGCCTTGCACCTGGTTTCTCATGGAAAGGATGGAAAAATACTCCTGGGCAAGAGCTGGATCGATGAGCAATCACTGTTACAACGTACCAACGTGCTACATACTTTGATGCGCCGTTCCTCACCAGACCAACCTGACTTGTTGCTGTATGGCTGTGATGTAGCCTCTTCAGAAAAGGGGGTTCGCTTTATCAAAAGTCTGGGGCGTCTGAGCGGTTTTGACGTTGCAGCATCCACTAATCAAACCGGTGAAATAGCCCAGGGGGGCGATTGGATTCTAGAAAAACAGATCGGTGATATCAAAACCAGCCTGGCATGGAATGAAGATCAATTGCCTGACATTAAAGGCACCCTGGCTGTGTTTTCAGTAACCAATTTAGATGATGCCGGTGCGGGCAGTCTGAGGGAAGCTGTCAACAACGCCAATACAAACCCTGGTGCTGATGAGATTAACTTCTCCGGTGCAGGCGCTACGGGCACCATTGCGCTGACCAGCGGTGAACTGACCATCACCGATGAACTCACCATTACCGGACCGGGATCTGATCAACTGGCGATCAGTGGTAGCAATACTTCCCGAATATTCAACATCCCCAAACCTGCGTCACCGACACCACCGGTTGAATCAGTCACCATTACCGGCATTACCATCAAGGATGGAAAGGTTACCGGAACGGGAACAGGAACAGAAGGAGGTGGTATTTCCAGCGGCGCACGTCATTTGATAATTCAAAATTCAGTGATCAGCGGCAATGCCAGTGATAACCAAGGTGGCGGAATTTTTCACAACGGGGACGGTGTAGCGGGAGCAGCCACTCCCGACGGCAGCCTTGAGTTGACGGATGTAGTACTGGATGGCAATTCTGCTGGCGGTAATGGCGGTGGGCTGACTATTGATAGCAAGTATAGTGTCGGAACCTTGAATAATGTCACTGTTGTGAACAATTCTTCAGGACGGGATGGTGCTGGTGTAAATATAGCTGCAGTTAAAAAAAGAGGCTTTACCATCCGTAACAGCAACATTAGAAACAATGCGGCCACCGATGATGGCGGCGGACTGAGCATCAGATCAGACTATGCTGACATAGCCATTATTGACAGTACCATCAGCAACAATTCAGCTGGAGATGATGGTGGTGGAATACAAGGTATCTTTGATTATGGCACCATGCTGGTTTCTGGCAGCACCATCAGTAACAACAGCGCAGCGGTAACAAGCACGCATGGCCGAGGGGCAGGTTTTGTAAATTCTAGTGCTTCGTACCTGGATTTGACTGTCCGTGACAGTACGATCAGTGGCAACAAAATGTTGGGAACTGGTGATGGTGGGGGAATATTTCAACGAAATTCTTACAGTTCCTCTCTGACAATTACCAACAGTAGCATTAGTAGTAACAGTGTTGCTGATGGCAATGCTGGTGCCATATATCTCAACATCGACGGTAATGCTAGTGCGTATATCGATAAGAGCACAATCTCTGGTAACCAGGCATCCAACAGTAGTGGTGGCTTGCGTCTTTCCGGGACTTATAGTTATTACACGGGAGATAGTGGCACTGTAGCCATTACCAACACCACGATTTCAGGCAATACTGCAACCAGCGGAGATGGTGGTGGTATCAGTATTGTTAACTATTCTGATCTAAGCCTGAAATTTGTGACCCTTGCAGGCAATGTGGCAGCAGCGACGGCAGGAATCACCGGCACATCTACCTACTCTACACTTAATATAACCAACACGGTGATCGCTGGAAATACCGCAACTGACGGTGTTTCTGCGCCTGATTTCAAGGTCGCTATTACACCAACACTGAGCTATACCCTGATTGGTGACACCACTGGCTCTGGCATTACAGCAGCGTCGGGTACAGGGCTTATCCTGAACCAAGACCCCTTACTTGCAACACTGGTGAACAATGGAGGGGCTACCCTAACCCATATGCCAAACGTTTTTTCCAGTCCAGTGATCGACATGGGAGACCCGACCTTTTCTCCACCACCGGTTACTGATCAGCGAGGGACAGGTTATCATCGTTCGTTAAGTACAGTGCCAGGATCACCTGTGGTGGATATGGGTGCAGTGGAAGTGCCAGGTTGCGTAGGCAGTACTTTGACCGTCCCCCCCGTTCTCTATTCACCTGGTGTCAAGCTAAGCTGTCATGCCAGTGTATCCCTGGAAGTGGGGAATTCAACCGCCGTTACAGGCAATGCCTTGATTCATTACTATGCACCGGAACACAGAGTGGCAACAGGTTCTAATTTCAGCGTGGAATTGGGAAGTAAAGTTAGCTTTTCAGCCCCCATGTTTGTGCCAGTACCTTGAAGAATGGGATGCGAATTAGTCAGCTCCACCGCGACTAAAAGCTTTCAAGACACGCTTCAGCTTTTCCGGGTTTTCAGTTAGCAGGGCTTTTTGTTCCGAGGAAAGCAGGTACAGGATCTGTGCAGCCGTATCGGTACGCATGCGCTTATTGCGGCATTTTAGCTGGACCTTTTGCTGCATAATATTAGTTACTGAATCCAGGTCTGCATTGGCAACGGCATCCCTGTATTGTTGGCGCAGGGCAAGGCGTTCCTGCTTGAGCTGTTTTTCCTGTTGCATCAAAGACTGCAGTTGCGTTTCCATTGCGGCTTTTTGTTCAATATCAAGGTTTAGTTCATCAAATTTCTGGTCGTCCCACCAACGCCGCTGTTTGAGTTTCTCTGCACGCCGTTCAGCCTTGTGCTTTTCTAACTCTGTCATCTCAGTCGCAGGTATTTCCTGTGCAATACTATCTTCTGGAGAATCAACTTGAGTTGTTGCAGGAAATACAGGCGCTACAGTTTTTACGACAGGAGTTTTCTGTGTAACTTCTGGAACTGCAGAGGAGGGTGTCGTTGCATCTGCTGGAGGAGCTTTCTCCTGTTCACAGGCAACCACCGCTAGGGTCAAAAAAGATAATACTAACAACTTGCCTTTTGTTACAGACATCAGATCCTCATAATTGTTGCTAACGAAGCTCTGGTCTATTCATGAACTTCCGAAAGTAGTCAGCTCTTGCCAGCTTTAACAATCAGTGTAGTTCCAGTCTGCTATAGAGATCAACCTGTTTTGGTGTCTGACTTGGGTTCCAGACACTCTCTGAAGATACGGGTAACACAAGTTTCGCACCTGTCCATATCCAGACGTTTGTAAATACCAGCGATGGCCTCTGGTTTGGTTTCAAAAAACTGAGCGGCACCAATTTCCCGGATAAAGCCGCCCTGAGCCATAAACTGCCAGACATTGCCTTTCATGCCACAAAAGTACAGATTTCCACCTTTGTCCTGCAATGACTGCGCTTCATGAACCAGCATTTCGGCACCAGCAACATCGATAAAGTTGGCACCCGACAATACCAACAATATATGATTGATTCCCTGTTTTTCGGAGAGTTCTGCAAGCTTGCTTTCGATATGGTTGATAGAACCAAAGTAGATAGACATATCGATGCGGATAATGCGCAATTGAGGGCATTGTGGAACAGGTTTTGTTTCCACATCGATCAGCTTTCCCTTGGGGTCATCTCTATCAGGTGCAAGGGAGATGATATCGGGATGTGAAGTTCGGCTGAGGAAAATTACCAATGACAGTAATACACCAATATATATTGCAAATTCCAGTTCCAGGAACAGGGTGGCAAGAAAAGTGACGATCAAAATTCCTGTCTCAGAAGAACTGGCTCGAACCAATACTTTCATTTGATGGAATTCAATCAGGTTCCATGCTACCAACAAGATCACACCACCCATGGCTGCTACAGGTATATAAGCAGTGAGTGGCGCAACCAGCAACACGATCAGCATCAACATCACCGCAGCAAAAATTGCTGACAAAGGCGTAACAGCACCTGCAGCGTAGTTTACGCCTGAACGGGTAAAAGAGCCTGATCCAGCATAGCTGGAGAAAAAGCTACCAAACATATTGGACAGCCCTTGACCAATAAACTCCTGGTTGCTGTCTATACGCTGGTGAGATTTGGTAGCGATTGCCCGGGAAATGGACACCGCTTCAATCAGTCCCAACAAGGCAATGGCGAAGGCTTCGGGAGCCAATTGCTGTATCGCTGCCAGTGAAAAATCAGGTGTAGAAATAGGGGGAAGATGCGCAGGAATCGCGGGCACCAGTGCCACTCCGTGCTGTTGCGCGCCGAGCAGTAACGCGATGATGCTGCCAACAATCAAAGCCAGCAGCAAGTGAGGCAGTCGAGTGGAAATCTTTCTGACCAGTATTGCTGTCGCCAATGTTCCTGCTGCAATGACCAGGACATACCAATTGACATTACCAATCTGGTGAAAAATCTCCATCCAGGTATGTGCAAATGACTCGCCTCTGGGAACATCTACACCTAACACATGTTTTACCTGACTGGTGGCAATAAGAATAGCTGCACCAGCGGTAAAGCCCACCACTACCGTATGGGAAACAAAGTTTACCAAGGTTCCCAGTCTCGCCAACCCAAATCCAAATTGATATGCACCAGCTAAAAAAGTCAGGGTGAGCGCCATTTGAATAAATTCAGGTGAGCCGGGTTCAGCATAATGACTGATAGAAGAAAACACCACGATGGAAATAGCGGTAGTTGGTCCGGAGATCAAATGCCTCGACGAACCAAACAAGGCGGCAACAATCGGCGTAACCATCGCCGTATACAGGCCGTATTCCGGTGGTAACCCGGCAATGGTGGCGAAGGCGATGCCCTGAGGCAGAACAATGATCGCCCCAGTCAGACCCGCCATAAAATCTTTCTTTACGGTTTCTTTGCTAACCAAAGACCACCACTGCAGGAAGGGAAGTAAAAATTTCAGTCGATTTATAGGGCTACTTTGCATCAGAATATTAAGTTCATTACGGTTAATGAGACGATCAGGAACAGGATTGTCATGATGCCGCCGGCTTTCATGAAATCTGCTACTTTATATCCTCCAGGCCCCATGATCAGCGCATTAACCTGATGGGTGGGAATGAGGAAAGAATTGGATGTCGCAATAGCAACAGTGAGCGCAAACAGGGCAGGGCTGGCACCAACGCCAAGGGCAATATTGACCGCCAAAGGCACCAGCAATACCGTAGCACCCACATTTGACATTACCAGGGTAAAGAAGGTTGCCAATACAGCAACCGCCGCTTGAATAACCCATACAGGCATCTCGCCCACCACAGAAAGCGTCTGCTCAGCAATCCATTTGGCCGTTCCCGATGTCTCTACCGCCATACCCAGGGGTATAAGACTGGCAAGGAGAAAAACGGTTTTCCATGATACGGCTTCATAGGCTTCTTCAACTTTCAATACACCTGAAAGAATCATGCCCACAGCGCCCGTTAGCAAGGCGACGGAAAGTCGCAAATCGGTAAACAACACCATTGACAAGGCGATACCGAAAAACAGAGCCGCCCAGCCGAGTTTTTGGGGGCGCTCTTCTTCTTGGGGAAACTCCGTTGTTACTACAACAAAATTACGATTTTTCTTCAGCCGGGTGAGGTTGTCCCATGCGGTGTGTACTACCAGGGTATCGCCTGCTTGCAAAGGTAGATCCCGTATATTGTCGCCTTCACTCAGGGTTTCGCCATTGCGATGCAATGCCACCATGGCGATCCCATAGACTTTCCGCATCCATACATCACGAGCGCTTTTACCAATCAGGTTTGATCCGGGAGGGATTACGATTTCTGCAATACCGGCTTTCCCTGCGGACAGTGATTCAGAAAAAGTCCGCAACGCATCTCTTTTTCGCAACTCATATTTTTCGACAAAATGATTGAGATGGCCAGGTGCAGCCACGATACCCAGAACCATCCCAGGCTCGAACTCTGTATCACGTGCCAGGGTATTGGGTCCTACCCGGGTTTCCTGACCACGACGTTTGCTGGCAATTATGCGCACCCGATAGCGGGTTTCCACGTCATCCAGCTTCATCCCGGTCAGTGCGCTGCCTTCGGGTACCACCACTTCATACAACGCGTAGTTGATGCCGTAGGTGTCTTGCAGATAATCCATGGTACTGGAAGCGGTGCTGGCGCTTCCTTCTTCCTTGGACTTGCTTTTCGGGAGAACCCATCTGCCCGCAACTACGAAATACAAGATACCTGCGAGTACCAGTACCACGCCAACAGGGGTGACAGAGAACAGCCCCCAGGTCTCCATTTGTTGGTCAGCAGGCAAGGTTGTATTTGAGGTGGTAATCAAATCGTTCAGCAAGATCAGAGGCGACGATCCAACCATGGTGACCGTACCACCCAGAATGGCACAAAATCCCATGGGCATGAGCAACCGCGAAAGGGGAATGCCAGAGCGTGCGGATATTCGGGATACGACGGGAATAAACAAGGCAGTTGCACCGACGTTCTGCATGAAAGACGAAATAAATGCCACAGTGCCGGAAATGATGGGGATAATCCGGTTTTCTGTAGTGCCTCCTACTCGCAAAATATAGGATGCCACTTTAGTCATCAGACCCGTTTTATCCAAACCAGCACCAATGACCATTACCGCAATAATAGACATGACGGCATTGCTGCCAAAACCATCAAACAACTTTTGATTGTCCACCAGCCCGTGTTCAAGACCCATCAAGGGGGCAAACAATGAACTCAGCCCCAACAACACCATGACCGAGATGGCCGCCACATCCACATCGACAATTTCAAATGCAAACAAGTAAATGGTTAAAACCAGAACAGCCGTTACCCAGGCGATCTCAGTGGTAGGTGCTACCATCGCCAAACCCAGCGCAACCGATATAGCAACGACGGCTGCGAGGATCTGTTTCATGGGCAATTTTTTTTCTGACATATTATTTGGATATGGACGGCAGAATATATTAGAAGATCATGGAAAGCTAATCATTGTACATCAGTAGGGTTTTGTTCGGCAACAACAGATAGATTAATGTGGTACAGGGTAGCTACCCCTGGAAACTGTTAATATGGGCATAAAAATCACCACGATGATTGATTTATAACAAAATATTGCTATTAATTGATCGCAATGTTCTATACTTTCAGGGCATTCCTGGTTTATTTTTTCCGCCACGTCTCATCGCCATACTGAGTGAATAACCCCCATGAAAATGATCTTAATCTTGTTTACCCTGTTATTGACCGGGCAAAATGCCTTGGCTGCGTCTCCTGAATCGACTGCCTTGAACAATGGCAAGTTGTTGTTGCAGGGTATTCCCGCTATTCCCGACGACATCAAGCAGGATTTGAAACGCTATCAAAACACTCGCTCAGGTAGTTTCCTGGATTGGAATGAGGATGGAAGCCAGATGTACATCAGCACCCGTTTTGGTGATGTACGACAAATTCATCGGGTTTCTTTTCCTGCAGCTGCTCGCTATCAACTGACGTTTTTCGATGAGCCCATAGGCAGTGTGCAACGTCAGCCAGGGGGGAAGTTACTGACTTTTACCATGGATGCCGGGGGTAGTGAGACTGCCCAGATATTCAGCCTTGATCCGGATTCTGGCGACTGGACCATGCTCAGTGATGGCAAATCACGCAATGGGGCAGTTCAATGGAGCCGGGATGGGAAATCCATTGCGTATCAGAGCACACGCCGCAACGGTCGTTCCAATGACATTTGGATCATGCCCGTAGATCAGCCGCAGCAAGCAAGAATGATTCTGGAATCTCCTGACGGTAGTTGGTGGGGTCCTCAGGATTTTTCTTCTGACAGTACCAAACTACTGATATCCAACTATGTCAGTGCAGCAATCTCCCAAGCCGTGTTATTGGGTGTTTCTTCGGGAAAAATCAAGGTACTTGCCGGCGCTGGAAAGAATTCGGTAAACCTGCCCCTGGGATTTGACAGCAAGGAGGAAGGTTTCTTTCTGATCACCGATCGTGCCAGTGAGTTCAAGCAACTTGCCTGGCAATCCCTGAAAAATGGCGAGTTGCACTTTATCAGTAGTGATATTCCCTGGGATGTGGATGAAATGGCACTGAGTTTGGATCGAAAACGAGCCGCGTTCACGGTAAACGCTGATGGGCGCAGTGAATTGTATTTACTTGATCCTGAGACGTTCAAATATCGAAAATTGGAGAATGTTCCTCTGGGTCTGATTTCTTCCATGGCCTTTAGTCCTGATGCTTCCAAGCTTGCAATGCGCATCAACACACCCAAAACCCCCACCGACAGCTTTGTTCTGGAACTGGGGAAGCAGGCACTGGAGGCCGGCAAGCTGGCACGCTGGACGTTCAGCGAAGTTGGAGGATTGGATACCGACAGTTTCATCGAACCAGAACTGATTCACTATCCCAGCTTCGATAAAGTCGATGGCAAGCCAAGAATGATTCCTGCCTATATCTATAAACCCGCTGGAAAAGGTCCATTCCCGGTCATTGTTTCTATCCATGGAGGGCCGGAAGGGCAATCCCGTCCCCGTTTTTCCAGCACCTATCAAATGTGGTTGAAGAAACTGGGGGTGGCAATCGTTGTTCCCAATGTTCGAGGTTCAGATGGTTATGGAAAAACCTGGTTATCTTTGGACAATGGCTTCAAACGTGAAGATTCCGTCAAGGATATCGGCGCATTGCTGGACTGGATCGAAGCGCAAAAAGACCTGGATGATAAACGTGTTGCGGTGTTTGGTGGCAGTTACGGCGGCTATATGGTTCTGGCAAGTGCAGTACATTACAGCGCCCGCCTCAAAGCTGCGGTTGATATTGTCGGCATCAGCAATTTTGTTACTTTCCTGGAAAATACCAAGGCATATCGTCGTGATTTGCGCCGGGTGGAATATGGTGATGAACGTGATCCAAAAATGCGGGCCCATTTACAACGCATCAGTCCTTTGAATCAAGTGGAGAAAATTACCATACCCATGCTGGTGGTTCAGGGACAGAATGATCCACGAGTGCCTGTTACCGAAGCCGAACAGATTGTCGAAGCCCTGCGCAGCAAAGGGCAGTCGGTATGGTACATGAATGCCCTCAACGAAGGACATGGATATCGAAAGAAAGAAAACCGCGATGTCTACCAGCAAGTGGTAGTGATGTTTTTCAAACGCTATTTGCTTGGGGAAGCTCTGATTGATTCTGGCGCGAGCAGATTGTAGTGAAAAATCGTTCAGTTCAAGGCGTAAACCGCACGTAATAGCTAGCTATTGCGAAGGTTTGCAACGCGGAAATGAACGGTTTTGTGCCGCAAGATGTCGTGTCATGAATCGATCAGAGCTTCCTTAGATAAACATCAAACCGTATTTTGGGACGAAGAATCTGAAAATCGGCGGTTTCATCGCCCAGAAATCCCGCTTTTACAGGACGCTTCACAGCAACCCGTTTACGCACACGTTGACGTGCAATATTTAGCATTTCAGCGCCTTGCCGGTCTTCTCCCAACAGTTTCTGGAAGGACTGCATTTCCTTTTTGGACAAGGCGTTTTTTCCACGATGGGGGTACATGGGATCGAGATAGATGGCATCCGGGTATTGCTCAGGGGGCAGTTGTTGTAAATAGTCGATGGTATTTGCCTGGATCAAAGACATACGCTCGACAATAGGGCGCACCAAATCATCTTCAGCTGCACGAGCCAATCCATCGGCCAGAAGTGCATGTATGATAGGTGACTGTTCTATCAGTGTAACCTGGCATCCCAGGGTTGCCAGCACAAAGGCATCTTGTCCCAATCCTGCAGTGCCATCGACAACCCTGGGTGTAAAATCCGCTTTCATCCCCAAAGCACGGGCCAGAGGCGTTTTTCTGCCTTCTCCCTGGTGACGACGATAGGCGGCTTTGCCGCTGATAAAATCCACAAAAACCGGGCCGGGAGCCCTTGCGCCAGTTTGTTGCAACTGCCAGCGTCCATTCCTCAGTTGCAATAGAAACGCTATTGTCTCTGAACCCGGGGCAACCAGATCGAGGTTCAAACGCTGTGCCATGGCGACAACGTCTTGCGCTGTATCTGCGCTGGCCTCAACTGCCACACGGGTGTTCATGAATGTTGAGTAACCACGTCTACAACCGCCGCACATAATTTTTGCAAATCAGCTTTTTCCATCACATAGGCAGGCATGAGATAGACCAGCTTGCCAAAGGGACGCACCCATATCCCGGCATCAACAAAAGCTGGCTGTATGGTTTTCATATCAACAGCTCTTTGGAGTTCCACGACGCCGATTGCACCCAGCACTCTTACATCCACCACACCAGGCAAAGCTCTGCAGGGCGCAAGTCCACGGCGAAGTTCCTGCTCGATCATCTGAATACGCTGCAGCCAGGGGCTTTCCAGTAGCAGATCAATACTGGCATTGGCAACAGAGCAGGCTAGGGGATTGGCCATAAACGTGGGGCCGTGCATAAATGCATAGGGCGGACTGGTGCTAATGGTGTGAGCAATTTCTTCGCTGCTCAGGGTTGCCGCCAATGTCATATAGCCACCAGTCAAGGCTTTTCCCAGACACAATATATCCGGTGAAATATCCCCCCATTCACAGGCAAACAACTTGCCCGTGCGTCCAAAACCTGTAGCAATTTCATCTGCAATCAACAAGATTCCCTGTTCATCACAAAGATTCCTGACTTGCCTTAAATAATCCGCAGAATAAAACCGCATTCCACCTGCACCCTGGACGATGGGCTCAAGAATCACCGCCGCAAGCTCATGGGAATGAGTTTTGATCAACTCAGCCAGGACAGCAATGTCCTTTTCTTTGCAGGATTCGCCAAAGGCGGTTTGAGGTGCTGGTGCGAAGAGCTGTTTTGGTAATAGATCCGAAAACAAGCTGTGCATACCATTGACAGGATCGCAGACAGACATGGCACCAATGGTATCGCCATGATAACCATTGCTGAGACTGAGAAAGCGCTGCCGCGACTCACCCTTGGCATGCCAATACTGAATTGCCATTTTCATCGCCACTTCCACAGCAACAGAACCCGAGTCACTGAAAAATACGGAAGTAAGTGGTTCGGGTGTGAGGGCAAGCAACTTTTCCGCCAGTTCCACAGCAGGCGCGTGGGTCAGCCCCCCAAACATGACATGCGCCATGTCTTGCAACTGAGCCTCCAAGGCGGTGTTGAGTTGCGGGTGGTTGTAGCCATGAATAACACACCACCAGGAAGCCATACCATCGATGAGTTCTCTGCCGTCATCAAGGGTCAAGCGCACCGCTTTGGCAGAAGCCACGGCAAAGGCAGGGGAGGTCTGATTGAAGGCAGAATAGGGATGCCAGACATGCTGTGCATCACGTTGTACTAAGTTATCCACCATGACTACAGGTAGTAATTTGCAACAATGCCAAGAAAGATAACAGCACCTATCCAGTGATTGTGCAGAAATGCCTTGAAGCATAGCTCGCGCTGACGTCTATGTATCAAACTTTGATGATAAATCATCAACAAGGCAGCAATGATCAATCCTGCATAGTAGTAAATACCCAAGCCAAAGATCACCCCGGTGTAGGTCAATATTCCCAAAAAGCTCAGCTGCAACAATCCAATGACCAAAAGATCATATCGTCCAAACAGAATAGCAGTAGATTTGACGCCGATTTTCAGATCATCGTCACGATCAACCATGGCGTACATGGTGTCGTATATCAGCGCCCAGATCAGCACCGCCAGAAACAACCACCAGGCGCGATTGTCTATGTTGCCTGTCTGCGCCGCAAAAGCCATGGGAACCGCCCAACCAAAGGCGGCTCCCAGGTACGCCTGGGGAAGATGGGTAAAGCGCTTGGTAAAGGGATAGCTGATGGCAAGGAAAGCACCCACCAGGGACAGGCCAATGGTCAATGGGTTGAGGGTGAGAACCAATAAAAATGCCATACAAACCAAAACAGCAAAAAGCAGCAATGCTTCTTTTTTACTGACCAAACCAGCCGTCAAGGGGCGCTCGGCGGTGCGCTTTACATGCACATCGATCTTTCTGTCTGCAAAATCATTGATGACGCAGCCTGCTGAACGCATCAATACCACCCCGGCGATGAATACAGCAACCAACCAGGGGCTGGGATGGCCATCTGCCGCTATCCACAATGCCCACAGAGTAGGCCATAGCAACAGCAGTATGCCGATGGGCTTGTCCAATCGCATGAGGCGAACATAGTAATGCCAACGCCCAGCAATGACTGAATTCTCCAATGTCGCGCCTTTTGGTGGTAACTCTAGAATTGCGCTATTATAGCAAAATAGCCCTTGCCCATTATTTCTGTATTGGTTTCAAGCATGATGTTACGTGTTCTCTTTATGGTTCTTTCCGCTACGGTTTTTTTGGCGGCTTGTGCTACCAGTCCGACAGGACGTTCTCAACTGATGTTGGTCAGCCCCAATCAGGCAGTTCAGGCTTCCGCCAAGGCCTATCCCGAAAAGCTGAAAGAATATGCTGATGAGGGAAAACTCAATAATGATCCACAACTGCTGAAACGCGTTCAACGCATCACCGGACAACTCATCGTCGAAGCGGAGAAAATGTATCCCGAATCCCGTGAATGGGACTGGCAGGTTGTGGTTGTCGATGAACCGGATACAGTCAACGCCTGGTGTATGGCGGGTGGAAAAATGGCGATTTACACCGGCTTGATCGAAAAGGTAAAACCCACGGATGACGAATTGGCACAAGTCATGGCGCACGAAATCAGCCATGCATTGTCCAATCATGTCGCCGAACAAATGTCGGTTGCCATGGCCTCACAGATCGGGTTGGCCATCCTTTCAGCCACTGCCCTGAAAGACAGTCGATACCGTACAGCTGCTCTTACCGGTGCTGCCCTCGCTGCTACTGTTGCCATTACCTTGCCTTACAGTCGGGCGGCAGAAGCCGAGGCAGATCGTGTGGGGATTGAAATTGCGGCTAAATCAGGCTTCGATCCCTATGCAGCCGCCAGCCTGTGGCGCAAAATGGGGCAGGTCAACAAGGGATCTCCTCCCGAGTTTCTCAACACCCATCCAGCAGCTTCCAATAGAGAGCAGGTTTTACGCCAGTTGGCACCTGAAATGATGCAGTATTATCATCCCAACCAGCGGCATTTGAAATATCGTTTTACTTCACCGTAACCGTGATCTTGGGAGAAAACAGAGGGGGATCTGTCGGTTCGTGAGATTCATCACCAAGCAATAATTGCAGTGTGTGTTTGCCAGGAGAAAGATTCAACGCAGTCGATACTTCACCCTTATCAAAATGCATGCAAAACTTGTTGTGGGGAAGCGGCTCATCCAAATCAGGAACCCCAGGATAATCGATAAGCAGGTGATGATGCCCTGCGGTGTGGCGTCTTTTGTCCTTTGTTCCTGCGGGGACGATACCGTAACCTTCGATGCCAAATTCTACAACGTAAGGGCTGCTTATGGTGTCTCCATCTTGAAGGTTCTTGAAAAATACTCGGGCATGCTCACCTGGGGTATGCGCCGATAATATACCGGATGCGGCAAGTAGTGCTGACCCAGCAAGCAACATGATAAGTCGTGTCATGGTTTCTCTCCAATTAGTTATTGCGTGGCGACCCTATCAATTCATGAATGATATGTATGAACAGAAAATATGGTTGTTGGAAAACGGGCAAATAACGTCCTATCTGCTGTAGTTTTCCTCTTGTGCACACTAAGCTGATTTATACAGCTGACAAATTAAAAAGGGCTCCGAAGAGCCCGAAGTACTACCAGAAGGAATTATTTTTTCTTTTGCAGTTCCACCAACTCTTTCATCAGAGCTTCGATATTGGCTAACCGCTGTTCCATAGTCGCCATATGTTTTTGCATCATGGCTTGTTTTTGTTTCATCATCTCCGGGCTCATCATTCCACCCATTTCACCACCTTGCATCATTTTCATTTTGCCATTGTTCATGGGCATAGCTGCTTTTGCATCGTGATTCATATCAGCGAAAACCGGCAATGTAACAGCGGAAATAAGGAGTGATACGCCAAGTATTGAGAGCTTATTCATGTATTGAGTTCCTGTGTTAAAGAAATAAACTTTTCTACCGCCAGCATATGCCAGCAGCAGCAATCAATGCTATTTGATGCCATAGCCTTCAGGATCCTGATCATGAAGGGCTTCTCGACCCACGGGCATTTCAGCCTTTGCATTTGGAATAGGGGTGACGTCTTCCGGGTTCTCCAAATGACTGGCATACAGATCACCTTCTCCTTTTTGACCTTCTGAACCAGTAGGGGGCGCTTTGCTGTGATCTGTGAGTGCAGAACCATACATATCACCATTACCGCCAAAATGTTCATCATGCGCCCAAGTGGCTGAAGACATGCCGAGGATAGTGATAGCAACGATACCGATAACTTTTTTCATGATATTTCTCCTGTTAGCTATTAGCTGGTTATAAATTGTATTGCCGTTCTTTATTGAGCGACTACAGGAGATAAAGCAGGTTCCATGCCAATTTGATTAATTATTTATTGTTCCTATTAAATCAAATGGTTATGTTCTTGAAGGTGCGATGGTGGTGGCATGAGTATTCTGCGATGAATAACATAGCGTTAAATTATTTCATGAATCGTCAAATCCATATTTATTGATTCTGCGTTCCAGAGCCGGGCGGGATATACCGAGGATTTCGCAGGTCTTACCTTTGTGCCAACGCGTGTATCCAAGTATGGATTGCACATGTCGTTTTTCCAATTCATCCAGAGTCATCAATTCAAGGGTGGGTTCATCGCTGATAGCATTCTTGCTGTTTTCAATGCTGATTCCCAAACCCAACAGTTCCGGAGTAATTGTGTCTCCACGACAAAGCACCGCTGCCCGTGTCAGAATATTTTCCAGTTCACGTACATTGCCTGGCCAGGAGTAGGATTGCATCAATGTCCAAGCATTTTCTGAAATACCCTTGACCTGAGTGTGAAGCCGAAAATTGATTTTTTGTATCAGATGTTCAGCAAGCAAAGGAAGGTCTTCCATGCGTTCACGTAGTGGCGGCAGGATAATATTGACGACATTCAAGCGATAAAATAAGTCTTCACGAAATTCGCCTTGTTCTATCATGCTCTCCAGATCACGGTTGGTGGCGGCAATGATACGTGCAGAGGTATACAAGGTTTCTGTGCCCCCCACGCGCTCAAAAGTTCCTTCCTGAAGAACACGTAGAAGTTTTGCCTGAAGGCTTAAAGGTAACTCTCCCAATTCATCCAGAAAAAGAGTTCCATCCGCCGCCAGTTCAAATTTACCCAGTTTGCGTTTGTCTGCACTGGTAAAACTGCCTTTCTCATGCCCGAACAACTCGCTTTCCAACAAATTCTCTACGATTGCCGAGCAATTGACGGGAAGAAATACACCACTCCTTTCTGAATGTTGATGAATAGCATTTGCGACAATTTCTTTTCCTGTGCCACTTTCCCCAGTGATGAGTACGCTTGCCTGGCTGCTTGCAACGCTGCCAACAGTTTTCAGCAATTGCGTTATAGCGGGGCTTTTTCCAACGATCTGATTGATGTCAACAGAAACATCAACGGACATATGAATGGCTTTCACTTTTCGCGACAAGCGGTGGCTGCGCAATGCATTGTTCAGCGTAGTATCCAGCTCCAACTCATCCATAGGCTTGCGCACAAAATCATATGCCCCAAGCTTCATTGCTTCAATCACCAAAGCATTGTCAGATACACCGGTTACCATGATAACCGGGGGCGCATCGCTATCAGCTTTGATTTCACGCAGGAGATCCATTCCAAAACCATCGGGCAGTTGTTGATCCAGAAGTACCGCGTCTACCATATTGTCCTTGAGGAGGATTCGAGCCGAATCCAGGTTATGTGCTGCCATGGCAGAATATCCCAAGTCTTCAAGGTGCATGGTAAGAAGTTGGGAAAACACTTCATCATCTTCAACTACCAGTATGTTTGCCATGGCGATACACTCTCCGCAGAAATGCTATAGTCGATGCCATTGTGGTCATGTCAGAGTGTTAATTCAAGTGTCCTTCAAGAAACTCATGCTTCAGCAAAAACCGCTTACCGTGTCATTGATCAGTTTTTTGTTGATGCTGCTCATTGTCGTAATAATCGGTTTGATGGGAGGCCGACATATCATTGGTTATCTTGAGGGACAGTTGGTGGAGCATGGAATCGATCACAATGAAGAGGTCATTGCCGGCATGCAGCCTTTGCTGGTACACAGCCTCGAAGATGGGAATAACCCGCAAACGATCATATCCAACTATCAAAATTTCATCGAACATGCCGAACCATTTGGGGTACGACTGTTTCTGATTGATTTGACTCAGGAAAAAGTTGTTGCCGACAGCCTGCTTAGCGATCAATTACCTTATTCAGTCAAGCAGTTGGTGAAAACACCGGTTCGCCGATTTGATGGATCTTTAATCACCGAAGCAAAGAAATGGGACGGCACTGCTTGGCGAAAAACCACCGAGGGAGCCATTGAGTTACTGACCTTGCATTCGATACCCATGCCTGCAGCCACCCCAGACCAAGAGTGGGCTTTGGGAGTAAGCAGTGATCTTAGCGAACTATTAGTGCTCATGGATGAGCTGCATTTGCATTTGGATGTGGTATTACTGATCACCTATGGTCTCATAGGGTTACTGGGATTTTTGACACTGCGTTGGGTAGGGCGCCACTATGAATTCGGGCTGGAGCAGACAGTCAATGCCCGTACCAGGGAGTTGGAGAAAGCCCACGAAGAACTGTTAGACCAGGCACGCCTGGTTACTATTGGACAAACTGCATCAGTATTGGCCCATGAAATGCGTAATCCCCTGGCATCGATTAAACTGGCACTTTCAGGGATCAACAGAAGTGGCAATCTCTCTCAACGGGAGAAACAACGGGTAGCATTGGTCTCCGGTGAAGTAGATCGTTTGGAAAATATGCTGAATGAAACATTGGAATATGTACGCCCCATAACAAAAGACGAGCAAGCATTTGAATTTGATCGGTTGGTCGATAAGGTTCTTGAGCTTGAACAACCACTGCTGGAAAAACATCAATTGAAATTGGTTCGACATCGTTGTGATGAATGCCCTCCAATTTTTCTGGATGGTGAGAAAATGCAACAGGTATTACTTAATCTTATTCAAAATGCGCGAGAAGGCAGCTTCCCTGGGGAAACCATTCATATCAGTGTTTGCAAAAGAGGAGAGCGCCTGGAGTTTTCTATCAGTAACAAAGGTGAACCCCTGGATATTCAAACCAAAAACCGTGCTTTTGATTTCTTTTTTACAACAAAAGCCAAAGGTACGGGGCTGGGATTAGGGTTAGTAAAACGTGTCGTAGAAGAACATGGAGGCAAGGTTTGGCTCAAAAGCCAGGCAGATGGTACGACAACAGTAACCATGAATTTACCCCTTTAGCAGGACGTTTTCAAAATCCTGTTTGATATCTCCAACAAAACCAGTTTAGAGCATCTTGACGAATTGTGGAATAATTTAACGAAATGCAATTTTTTTATAGAAAATGCACCGCACTCCGCGCCTGCCTTATACCAAATAAATCAGAGTTTTCCTTATTACTAAAAGGATTACACTAACCTTGCCAATACTGGCATGAAATATGCTTTATCATAGGTAGGTTTTTATTTTGGAGTGAAATGGCATGAATGAAGGGCATTGGTTCGGAGGAGGTTTCATGTGGCTGTTCTGGATTCTATTAATAATGGTGATCTTATGGATAGCAATAGCTGCTACGGGCAATTCCAGCGCCACATCTTCCAAATCTGCCTCCGCACTTGAAATATTGAAAGAGCGCTACGCTCGTGGAGAAATCGATTTGGAAGAATACGAGAACAAGAAAAAACATTTGGCAGACTGAAGAGCCACAATGGAAACCATTCTTTAAAGCCCTCTTACAACAGGAGTCAGACACATGCTTTCACGTAGGCGTTTTCTAAAAGCCACATCAGCTGGATTGATTGGTGCTACTTTACCTCTATTCGGCAAACAAGCATTCGCGGCAGGAGTCGATGAGAAATTCACTCGTGAGCTGAACATTCCTCCCGTTCTTGATGGTACGGCAGGAATGGACGGAGTGAGAAGCTATGACCTTGCATTGCAAACCGGGCAAACCAATTTCATTGGATCACAGCTGACTGCAACCATGGGAATCAATGGATCGTATCTTGGCCCCGTGATTCGTATGCGCAATCAGGATCAGGTGCGTTTCAATGTACAGAACACCCTGGAGGAATCCTCAACACTTCATTGGCATGGTATGCATCTTCCAGCCGAAATGGATGGTGGGCCACATCAGGTAATTTCACCGAACACTACCTGGTCGCCAGAAATTGAGATTCGCCAGCCCGCTTCAACATTGTGGTATCACTCACACTTGTTACACGAGACAGGCAGGCAGGTATATTCTGGTTTGGCAGGTTTGATCTATATTGATGATGACCATTCAGATTCCCTTGATCTGCCATCCACCTATGGCATCGACGATATTCCTTTAGTGTTGCAAGATCGTGCCTTTAATAATGATGGAAGCTTTTACTATAGCTCATCAACCATGGGGTCAGGCGCAAGAGGTATGATGGGAGATGTGATGCTGGTCAATGGTGTTGCTTTCCCCAATCTGACAGTCAAACATCGGCGCATTCGATTCCGCATTCTGAATGGATCCAATGCCAGAATCTACAATCTGGAATTTTCTGACCAACGTCGCTTCCTGCAAATAGCCAGTGATGGCGGCTTGTTGCGCAGACGAGTACCATTACGCCGTTTACGCCTGGCACCAGGGGAACGAGCAGAAATCGTGGTGGTCTTTGATTGGGATGACGACGTGCATCTACAAGATGTGGCTTCTTCAAACAATAATGGAATGGGCGGTGGTCAGAACAATGCCATAGGAGAAATCATGCACTTTGACGGAACAAGTATTGCGCCCGCACTTGTCGGCCCACCGCCTGTGGAATTAGCCGCCGAAATTCCCTTTTGGAAACCCAAGGAAGCAGCCAGAAACCGACGTTTTACTTTGGGTAGCGGTATGGGTGGTGGTTCAGGTATGGGCGGTGGCCCAGGAAGCGGTGGGGCGTTCACCATTAACGGCAAGTACATGGACATCAACCGTATCGACGAAATCGCTCGTGTTGGTGACATTGAAACATGGGAAGTCACCAATAACTCTCCTATGCCTCATCCTTTTCATATCCATGATGTTCAATTCCGCATCCATGCACGTGACGGCAAAACGCCTCCGCCAAACGAACGCAGCTTGAAAGATACTGTGCTCGTCGATCCTGGGGAAACCGTTCTACTGGTAATGCAGTTCCAGGACTACGCAGATTCAACTTCGCCGTACATGTACCATTGCCACATACTTGAACATGAAGATGCTGGCATGATGGGGCAGTTCTTGGTCACTTCTTAAGGGCATCCCTAACAGGATGTAGAAAAAGTTCTTCCATGGACTTTTTCTACATCCTGTTAATCCATGTTTACCAATTCACGATTTATCCGAAGCTTCCTTGGGCTTTTGGAAAACGAATTTTGGTTTGAGCCAATAGATTATCAACGGCAAGAAGAGCAGGGCAGTGATCACATCCAATATCAACGCTTCGGCCACGTAAAGGCTGACCGACCAGGTATTTGCCAGTTTGGTGTTCATCAAGGGAATAACACTGCCTAGCAATACAACCACTGATACTACAATGGCTGAACCTGTTGTTTGAATTGTTTCCTTCAATGCGTTGTTCCAATCCATGCCGTTACTTTGCATTTCTTCTCGTAAACGCGACACCATATAAATACCATAGTCGACACCTAACCCCATGGCGATACTCAGTGCCACTTGAACGTGGAAGGCAAGATTGGCTGACCACTCCTTAATCGATGTCATATAGGCTGCCAACCCGTATTGGGACATCAGGGTAATGAAACACAAACTAATCAATATCAGCGCAATACTCCAAGATCGAAACATGATTGCGCTCATCAGAAAAACTGTTGCAGAGGTCATGGCTGGGGCATGCAGCCATTCGGCAAAAGCCACATCGCGAGTCGCTTCAGTAATACCAAGGAAACCACCAATGGCGGCTTTTTCATCGGGAACCGTCGCTTCTGTAACAATTGTTCTGCTACCATCACCAACCTGCACCTGAATCTCTTCACCAGCCTCAATTCCGACCCGGACTTTATTCATGCCAGGGTCATCTTTGTGTTGTTGCAGATAATTCTGAATATCAACAACGGTTTGGTGCGTCTCAACCGGATCAAGGGTGTTGACAAAACCGACAATGACACCTTCGTCCCAGGTTGATGTATCGACAAAGGCATCCAGTTCTCCCGGGCCACTGGCATTCACCAACATGGCGTTATAAAACTGTACGGTGGCACTGGGGTCAGGCAAATATTCGGGATCCTCAGGATCAGCATAGGCGTATCGATTCACTTGCATATGATGCATAGTGGGGATAGCAAACAAGTTCATATGATGCATGGGCATTTCTCCTTGGGGAGCGTTGAGCATCATATTGGTGGTTTTAAGAAATTGAATATATGAGGTGGTGTAACCGATATGAGGATGTTTGCGTAACCAGTCCTCAAAGTCTGACAATGCTGCCAATACCGTGATGTCATTGTAGATTCCTGGCGCAGGGTCTTCCATATCGTCGTAGCATTTGTCTGCACCGATAATACGAACATCATCATCGTTTCGTGAAGCTTCTGTACAAGGGGGCAATACACCGCGCCTGGAACGGATAATCAAGTTCGCTGTAATGGCACCCGGCATCATTTCCGAAAACTTGTTCAGATCACTGATCTCATGTACTTCACCATCACCAAACAGTTCACCCAGCCAATAATGATCCTTGAATGCTGCCCGCGGATAATTGATACCTTTCTCTACCCCAGGCATGATGTCGAATTCGTCCTGAATACGCTTTTCTTCCGCAGTGATTTCCGCGTCTTCTCCTGCCAACAATGCATCTATACCTCGCCCCAACTCGGCGTAGTGCGCAGAACTCCATAACACAGCCACCACCATCAGCAAAGGTATCCATTTTGCTCTACCTGTCAGCAATGCTGAAAAATACCTTGCCATGGAAACTTCCCATTTGCGGCGTGTGCGTTCTTTTGCACCCAGCTTTGGTGGGAAATAGGTCATTAGCAGGGGAATCAAAGTAGTGGTGGTCAGTATCAATGTTGCCATGCCAAATATGCCGAAATAGGCATAAGCTTTATAGAAAGAAATATCTACAAAAGAAATGGCAAAGAAACCATGCAGATCGGTACCGATGGACAGAGAAGCCGGAACAATTGTGTGCCGAATCGCTTGATAGGCAGCTTCATCCGTATCATTCGACTGATGAATTTCCTGGGTAAAACGGCGCGTAACCTGCATGGCATGACCTATGCCAATGGCGAGTAGCAACATGGGCGTCAAAACCATCATGGTGGTCAGCTTGAATTGGGTGAATCCCATTAACCCAAGAGTCAATACAATGGTTATTCCAACCCCTAGCAGAGGAAAAACAGAACAATTCCAATGCTGGAATTCATACCACAGCACCAACAAGATTATCAGCAGAGAAACACCAAATAACCAAGCCTTGTCCCAAACCTCTTCGACCATTGCGGACAAAAAATAAGGTTCGCCCGAAAGAATGAATTCGACTTTGTCGCCATAGCGTTGTTCATATTTCCCTTGCAACTTGTGAACTGCATCAATCCAGGTCAAATAATGCTCTTTCAATTCATTGTTGTAGTCACCGACAATGAAAGTGGCTTTGGCGTAACAGGATTCATGGGCATGTGCAACAGAGGCATTGGAAAGCACGCCGTCGTCATCAACCAGATTACATTTATTCCCAGCCTCATCTTCGTAGTAGATCAACAAAGGCTCAAGAACCGGATGGGTTTGGATACCTGTTTTTATAAATTGAATCTGCTGTTGTTGAATTTCAGGATCTGATGACAACCCAGAGGCAGGAATCAGGCGCTTGAAATCCAGGCCCCCCTCTTTTGACAACCCAAGATTTCGCATTCTTGGTGAAGGAAGTCCAGCAAAGTTCGTTGGATTGGCATAGGGCAACTGGACGACATCTCGATAGAAATCCGTCAACATCTCTATATACCAAGGCTGAAAAATATCCTCTTTGGGATTCTTTAAGATAAAGCCCCAAACCATGATATTGCCCATACCATAGTGCTGTTCATTGTACAGGTTGGTGGCAATATAGCGGTTGGATAAGGGGAGCAGGGAGTCTGGGTCGTTGCGTAAATTGACATCCTTGATATAAAAGGCGGCAACTATTGCAGAAAGAAAAATAAGGACAATAACCGGCAGCCGATGCTTGAGTACGAATCGTGCGTACCTGTCAGCAATGGGGGCTTTAGCCATGATCAAATGTGCTACTACAGTTCATGGGATTCCCCACCTACCGTTTACCGTATTTCTTCAGGGTTTTTTCTGACCAGAATTCATCCGGCAAATCCTGGTTTAGCGCAATGGTGCTACGAGGAACATATACCATACTATCCATACCATTTTCATGTGTAATGGCATAAATATAACGCGGGTAAATGATGCGAGGATCGTCCTGATTCAACGACTGCCAGTCGATAGTAATGGTTTTTATCTTCTTATTATTTTTGAAATATACGGTTCTGTATATGGCAAAGGTCTTACTGTCTATTTCACTAATATGGTAGTCATACCACCAATGTTCAAATTTGGTTGTGCTCTTGACCACATAGACCTTTTTACCTTTGTGCTCACATTGAGGTCCGGGAAGTTTTCTGGTGTAGCGATTGAGTTCCTTTGGCGTTAAATCCATCGCCAGCAGACAGTCCTGAAAAACATCTTTTCTCAGCAGCTCATGGGTTTCGTGCTCGGGACGCCTCAGCACCAATTCACCGTATGTGAGATTGGTGCCAACCCAAGTATCTTCATGCTGAGGTTCATTTATTCGACGGATTTTTCGTAGTGCAGGCAGCCACAAGCTCATGATGCTGGAACGGGAATGATCTGCATAGCTGACAAACAAAATTCCAGTACCCCGGGCTTTACCGGACATAACGATTGCCATCTGCATTGATTCCAGGGTAGGGTCTTGCGGATGACTATTGCCGTAGGTTTCAAAAGTATTCACTATCGGACGACGGCCTGCTTTACGTTTCTCTAGCGGCGCACGATTGACTACCATGGCAATGTCCTTGCCGGTCTTTCTGCTCAGCGCGTTGCGAACCAACTTGCCATGAGAGACAGCATATACTTGCTCGGCAATCTCCAGTCCCGTCAACTCTCCTTGAGGATAGGGTAGAACCTCTTCTGCTTGAACCCACTGAATCGTTGCTACTGTCAAATACAAGCTGACAATAATTATTGTTTTACTTATCATGCCATTGAGTTTGCCATCAAATTGATCAGACGTCTAGGAGTCTGTTGGACTTGATTGTTTGAAGCGAAAATCACTAGGGGCGAATCAAATCAGTTTATCGAATGAGGCGAATAGCAGGGCT
>CAYXOS010000024.1:0-24641 GCA_964467115.1 uncultured Sedimenticola sp. | reverse complement strand
TTTCGTTGTAGAGAATCAGTGCAGTATACTTGGTTTCGCAGATCATATTGAATGGCCTGACATAATAAAACTAAAGAGGAAAGAGGAGATGATGGAGCAATTCAAGAACATTGCCGGAATGGCAATGGCACTAGCGCTACTTGCAGGATGTAACACCCAAACTCTGCCTGTTCGTACAGACAGTTCAACCCCAGTCACATTGTATGAACGATTGGGAGGAATTGAAGCGATAACGGCGGTAGTTGACGGGTTGATTTTGAGAATCAACAACGACCCAGTGCTGCAGTGGCGTTTTGCTGGTGGCAATATTGCACGCTTCAAGGAAAAACTGGTATTGCAACTTGCTTCGGCAACCGGTGGGCCCCAGAAATATACAGGGAAAAGTATGCAGGTTGCGCACAAAGGCATGGACGTGACCGAGAAGGAGTACGATGCGCTTATCGCAGATCTGGTCAGTACCCTGGATAGCCTGAACGTGCCATCACGGGAGCAGCAAGAGCTGTTGGCGTTGCTGGCACCGCTGAAGGCTCATATCGTGGTGCCGCAGAGTGCGGTGCAAGACCAGTTGGTGATAATGGAAGGCTATCTAAAGCGTATCGAGCATAAGCTTGATGCATTGGAAACCTCACCAATCCCGGTTAAGCGGACAAGAAAAAAACAAAAAAGAATTCCCCAAATAAAACAAGCTGTTCAGCTTGAAGGTGGTCCCAAGCCTACGAAATGGACACCAGAAGAAAAGAAAATTGTTGCGTCTTTGATCGAGCGGTATGAAACAGCAAGTAAGGCGGAAGATGGGAGCAAACGACGGGATTTGCTGGGCGCTCCGCTACTCTACACCCGGTTTCTTGCTGATGACGGGTCGGTGCTTGACTTGAAAGATTTGCAAGGCAAGCCGCTGGTGCTGGTCATTATGCGTGGTTTTAGTGGTACTTTCTGTTTGCAGTGTTCGACTCAATTGATAGCGATTACTCGCTCTATCGATGATTTCCGTAAACGCGATACGCCTATATACGTGGTCTATCCTGGTGATGCCAATACAGTTATTCCTTTCGTCAACGGCATAAAAAAACTGGATAAGAATTTCAGATTGCCTTTTTCTTTACTACTGGATGTGGACTTGGTTGCGGTCAAAGAGTTTCTCATCGAAGCCAGCTTGGCAAAGCCGACCACCATGATTCTAGACAAGGAGGGCGTTGTGCGTTGGGCATATGTGGGCCGTCAACCTGCTGACCGCCCTTCAATGCAGACCATATTGAAGCAACTCGATAATGTTATTGCAAAACAGCAGTAATTTGGGTTCATGACAGATCTTCAGAAAACAGTTGTTGATTTGGATCCTGTTGATATATTCAGCAATGGCAAGGATGACCGGGTGGATTTGGGTATTCCAGAAATTGAGCTGGATGAAATTATTGGGCGGGGCGGTGCGGGTGTGGTCTATCGAGGGCGCCAACCCTATCTGAAGCGTGATGTTGCGGTCAAAGTGTTGAACCCAGACACTCTCGATCCGAACGCGGGCAGTCATTTCAATGAGCGCTTTCAGCGTGAAGCACAAATATTGGCAAATCTGGTACACCCAAATATCGTCAGTTGCTACCAGGCGGGTTTGACCTCAACCCAACAGCCTTATATTGCAATGGAATTTATCGACGGCCCCACTCTGGATGACTACATCAAAGCGGAAGGGCATATTTCAGTCGCTCTGGCATTGCAAATAACCTTGAATATTTGTGAGGCGCTGAAATATGCCTACAGCAAGAAAATCATTCATCGAGACATCAAGGCAGAGAATATTCTGTTGAAGCCAGATGCCTCGGGCTTGTCAGATGAATTTCACTATATTCCCAAGTTGGCTGATTTGGGCATTGCCCGCTCGACAGAGATGAATTTAGAGGAAAATATCACCGTGGCAGGAATGGTGGTTGGAACCCCAGGCTCCATGGCACCCGAACAGTTTTATTCTCCTGAAAAAGTCGGCTTCCCAGCGGATATTTATGGGTTGGGTTGTGTTCTCTATCAGATGTTGACTGCCCGAAAACCGTTTTCTGGCAATAAATTGGCAGATATTGTCACCCGCAAGTTGGACCAGAATTACCCACAACCCAGTAGTATCAATTCTCAGGTTGAACCGCCACTGCAACAACTGCTGGGGCGTATGCTGGCGCCGGACATCGAGGATCGTCCCAGCTCCTATCAGGATCTGATCGCCCAAATTGAAAACTTGCTCAAAACACCCAATAAAGTAGCTAAGAAATCATTTCCCACAGGCTACTATCTTTTGGCAATGGTTGTGATTGTCTCTGTTGCTGGGTATGGGTACTGGAGCAACACTCCCCCGTTGCAAGAGCAGCCTGATTCACCCATAGTCGAAGCGCAAAAACCGGATGAAACTCGCCAAGTCTCGGCGCCAGAAGCGCCTTTGCCAACGGTAGACACACCACCCAAGTTGCAAGATATAAAAAGAGCCTTAGTTTTTTCTCAACCCCCAACATCCCTGATCAGTAAGGATTTTGCAGCACCATTGGCTGATTGGCAGGATGCTGGTGGCAATGCATCCTGGATTACCGAAGATGAGGGCTTGGGGGTCAATGGTATTGGTAGCGGTTCTAAGGCATATAAAGTGCTTCCTGGGGTATGGCAATTGCGCGGTAGCATTGCATTGTTGACTCAGGAGTCCAAAGAGGCAGGGATTGCTTTATTCATGCCAAGTGGAAAGAAACTAACCTATTCTCTCAAACAACTCGGAAAAATCTATCTGTCCATCACCCTTGTGGGTGCTGATGGTGAATTGACGTCGATAGCCTTCAAACCCCTGCAAACAGGCTTACAGACCCAGCAGCGTTTTTCACTGACGTTTGCAGAAGGTTTGCTGCAGTTTCAGGCAGGCGATGACTTCATTGGGGCGCTTGAACTGGGTGAACAGATTGATCATTTTGCGTTGTTTGTTGAGCAGAGTACTGCCAGCTTCCGAGGTCTTGAGCTTTTTACTAAGGAAACAGGACAGAGAACGGCGCAATAAACCGCTTTCTACTTGCTGGGAATGTCACCTTCCAGCATCAGTGGGCGCATGGCATTGAGCAGGCTGGAAAACAGTTGTTTGTTGCTTTTTTCTTCCTGTGCCAACAGCTGTTTCATATGCTCCCGCTGGGTGGGCATGGTAAAACAGGCAGGACAGGAGTCGGGAATGACAGGTAAGGCGGCATCCACAGCAAAAGCGGTGGTTTGTGTTTCACGTGCATACACCAATGGTCGAATGATGCGAATATCGCCAGCGTCGTTGAGATAGTGCGCTTTCATGGTGCGTAATTGTCCACCATGAAAGGCAGACATGAGAAAGCTTTCGGCCAGGTCGTCCAGATGTTGCGCCAGCGCCAGCACATTGTAGCCATGTTCACGACAGGTTGAATACATGATGCCGCGTTTCATACGGGCGCAGTAGGAGCAAAATGAATCACCGCTCATGCGTTCTCTGGCTTCTTCCATGATGGGTTGTTGGGCATAATGCCAGGGTAAGCCCAGTTCATCGTAGTAGGATGTCAGGGAAGAAGGGTCGAAGCCTTCCACCTCGGGGTCAACCGTCAGGATGCCCAGTTTAAATTTAACCGGGGCATAGGTCTGTAAATGTGCCAGAATCTGTAACAGGCTCAACGAATCTTTTCCGCCGGATACACCGAGCAGAATATGGTCACCGTCACGGATCAGATCATAGTCGGCAATGGCTTTGCCAACCTTGCGCAGCAGTGATTTTGGGGGCTTGCTGTAGCGACTCATGCAGGAACAGGATACACTCAAAAACTGCATTGTACCTGTCAGGCGTTAAATCATATAGAGAAGGGAGAATTATTATGGATGTTGTTGTTCTTGCGATACTGGTGTTTGCCGTCATTCTGGTGGTTTCGGGGGTGAAGCGAATTCCCCAGGGATCAGAATATACTGTGGAGCGTTTTGGTCGTTTTACCAAGGTTCTGCGCCCTGGGTTGAATTTGATCGTGCCCATTGTGGATCAGATTGGTTTCAAGATGAACATGATGGAGCAGGTGCTGGATGTGCCTTCCCAGGAAGTCATCACCAAAGATAATGCCATGGTAAGAGTCGATGGCGTGATTTTCTATCAGGTGCTGGATGCGGCGAAAGCTTCCTATGAGGTTAACGATCTGGTGCGGGCTATCCTCAACCTGACCATGACCAACATCCGTACCGTCATGGGTTCTATGGACTTGGATGAACTGTTGTCCAACCGCGACAAGATCAATGCCCAGTTGTTGCATGTGGTGGATGACGCCACCACGCCTTGGGGCGTAAAAGCCACTCGCATCGAAATCAAAGATATTGCACCACCCCGTGATCTGGTGGATGCCATGGCAAGACAGATGAAAGCCGAGCGGGAGAAACGGGCGCAGATCCTCGAAGCGGAAGGGATGCGTCAATCCGAAATTCTCAAGGCAGAAGGTGAAAAGCGTGGCGCCATTTTGACCGCAGAAGGGGAGAAGGAAGCCGCCTTCCGTGAGGCAGAGGCAAGAGAGCGTTTGGCAGAAGCCGAAGCCAGGGCAACCGCCATGGTGTCACAGGCGATTGCCAAGGGTGATATCAATGCCATCAACTACTTTATCGCACAGAAATATACGGATGCGCTACAAAATATCGCCTCCGCACCCAATGAAAAACTGGTGCTCATGCCCCTGGAAGCATCCAATCTCATTGGCAGCTTGGCAGGAATCGCTGAAGTAGCAAAAGCCAGCATGAAAAAGGATGGTGAATAAATGGCGGGATTAATGAGTGAATTGCAGGCGTGGCATTGGGCGTTGGCAGGCATTGTGCTGATGATCCTGGAAATCTTTGCCCCTGGCGTCTTTTTCATGTGGATGGGGTTGGCGGCGGGTATCGTGGCAGGCATTGTCTGGATAGCGCCGGATTTGAGCTGGCAGTTGCAGGTACTCATCTTTGCTGCTTTGTCCATATTGACGGTGATTGCTGGCAGGAAATTAATGGATGCCTTCGCCTCGGCATCGGAAGAACCCAATCTGAATCGGCGTGGCGAACAATATATTGGGCGAACCTTTACCCTGGATGAGCCTATTATCAATGGTGAAGGAAAAATTCGGGTGGATGATACCACCTGGAAAATTCGTGGTGCCGATTGCGAGGCGGGAAACAAAGTTACCGTAACTGGCGTCGATGGTGTGGTATTTTTGGTTAGCCCGAAAACCGCGCCAGGCCACTGAAATTATTAAATAACTTAATTTAGTACAATTGGTTATGTCTATATTGGCAAAATGCAAAGTGTTACCAAGCCTCGCTCTGTGGTTTTTCCCTGGATCTTCTTGTCCAGCTTGCCCAAACAGCCTCAAGCCATTGAACAACAATGCCTTTCGGCTGTTAGAACAATCTGAACAAGAATCTCTCAGGGAAAATCCCACATCCTGGCGCAATTTTCGGGCAAGTTGCAACTAACTCCATGTTTGCAAATTGTGAACGTAATTCTCCGCTGCAATGGTTGGCGATGATTGTGCTGCTGTTGCTGGCGCTGTTGCCAAGCCATTGGATAAATCCCACCATACTTGATGATGGCTGGGTATTGCGTTTGTGGTGGGGGATTAGTTTTTCGGCCAGCGCCTATGGATTAGTGTGGGTTGGATTGTTGTTTTCGTTGCTGATTGCCCCCAACTGGAAACAAGCACTGATACTGCTTTTGCCCGCGTTGTTGCTGATTGCCGCAGGTGCCTGGCTGAATGAGCATCAATTAAAGCCTGTTGTGGCACAACCTCGTCCCAATATTGAGTTTCTGGCAAGTGGTGAGGCTGGGCCAGTTCTTACAGAGGGGGTGGTGGCTTTTTATGCGTTACCTGACAAAGCGAGCCGCAGTGCTTATTTGAAATCCAAGTTGGATCAACAGCATTTTATACAGCTGCCGCCGCTGTTGAAAGAGCACTGGATTGCTGAAAGCGGATTTTCCTTCCCTTCCGGACACGCCTTTGCTGCGGCAAGCCTGAGCGCCTGGTTCATGTTTCTGGTGTTTTGTGCGGGTAAGCGTTTCTGGTTGTTGCCTTTATATTGGGGCTGGGCATTGGCTGTGAGTTACTCCCGGGTGTTGCTGGGAGTACATCGCCCCGGGGATGTCATGGCGGGGGTGGTTGAAGGGGCTTTGTTGGCGTTGTTGCTTATTACGCTGCATATTGTGCTGAAATCATATCGGGATCAGCAGAAATATCTGGTTTAAGGGCACCTCTATTAACTAATAACCGGAAATCCCCCAGCTTTGTTGAGGAGACAGCAAAAGTTTGACAGATCCGGGAGTTTATTGGGAAAACGCCTGGTTGTGAGCCGCCAAGCACAGGATGTAGTAGAGATTCAATGGATGAATAAAGAGCACCTGATGGAATGCAGGGTCAATGCAAGCTTCTTCTCTCACGCCGCCTTTGGTCGCAGCCATGGGTCGCTCCTACAGTGTGGTTTTGCATTGTGACGGTCTTCCCCGTAGGAGCGGCCCATGGCCGCGATTGATACTAAAGCCCCGGCCTTGCTGGGGGATACTCACTTCTGTTTTTCTGCCATTGCTACGGTATAGCTCTTGCCTTGTTTGATCTTCTTGTGATTCCCGAAGACTTCCTTGAAGCTGCGTGCAATGAACTGGCGTAATCCGGTGATGACGACGACATAAAAGCGACCACCAGGCTCCAGTCTGTCCTTGATGTCATTGAAGAACAGGTAATAGTGTTCCTTGCCGGTTTTGGCAGGCAGATTGGTGACGGCGAGGGTGAACGTCTGTTCACGAGGAACCTGATCCAGACCATTACTCAGAAATACCTCAGCATTGTTGATGTGATTCAGCTGCGCATTTTTTCGTGCGTAATCCACCGCCACAAAATCCTTGTCTACCAGGGTGCAATGTCCTTGGGGAGCGCTTTTGGCAATGGACAACCCCAGGGGGCCATAGCCGCAACCGAGATCGATTGCCCGCTCATCGGGATTTACTTGTAAATGCTTGAGCAGCAGATGAGTGCCTGCATCGATGGCTTTGGGAGAAAACAATCCCCAGGTGGTATGGAAGGTCATGGGATGGCCCAGTAATTCATCACGGACAATAATGTCCTGCCGAAGTTTTTCCAGATCCAGGGTTTTGTTGTTCATCAGTGATTTCCACAAACGGGGCAATGGGGGTCGGCTTTGAGGCTGAGGCTGCGTATCTGCATTTCCAGAGCATCCACCAGTAACAGGCGACCGCTGAGGGTGTCGCCAGCACCGGTGAGTAATTTCAATGTTTCCGTGGCTTGCAGGCTGCCGATGATGCCGGTAACAGGTGCGAGGATGCCGTTGGCAGTGCAACTGCTGTCCAACTCGCCGCTGTCACCGTACAGGCAGTGATAACAGGGAGCGCCAGGATGATCATTGAATACCGATACCTGCCCTTCCCAACGGATGGCAGAGCCGGAAACCAGCGGCACGCGATGTTTGACGCTGGCGCGGTTTATGGCAAAGCGGCTGCCGAAGTTATCAGTACAGTCGATGACGATATCGCTGTCGGCAACGGTTTTGTGAATCGCCTCTTCATCCATCTTGTGGCTGATTAACTGCAGTTCACAATCAGGGTTTAGTTGCTGCAAGGTCTGTTGTGCTGAGGTGGTTTTTGGCTGTCCAATAGTGGCACGGTTGTGAATGATCTGGCGTTGCAGATTACTCAGATCCACTTCATCGTAGTCAGCCAAAATGAGTCTGCCCACTCCTGCAGCTGCCAGATACATGGCGACAGGAGAGCCCAACCCGCCGAGACCCATGATCAACACTGTGGCATCCAGCAGGCGTTGCTGACCGCGCAGGTCGATGTGCGGCAGCATGATTTGGCGGCTGTATTGCAGGAGTTGCTGATCGTTCATCATGGGCGAGGATAGCATCCAAGGCTGATTCTGTCGCGGCGTTCAAGATCCTGGCGGGTACTGACTTGTTCAAAGCCTGCTTGCCGGAACAGGGTTTGTACAGCCACGCCTTGATCCACACCATGTTCGACGATCAGCCATCCCTGGGGTTGCAAATAGTGGGGCGCGTGCTGGATGATTGTGCGTAGATCGTTCAAGCCGTCATCGCCTGCAGTGAGGGCTGTGATCGGCTCGTGGGGCAGCCCATCTTGTTGTAAATGTGGGTCGCCTTCAGCAACATAAGGCGGATTGCTGACAATCAAATCAAATGGCTGTGTAGTATCCAGCGTCTCGAACCAATGACTGAGGAAAAACTGGATTTGCTGCAGCCCATGGGTTCGGGCATTTTCTTTGGCGACCTGTAGCGCCTTTGGGCTGATGTCAGTTGCGCTGAGCTGCCACTGGGGTCTTTCACTTGCAAGGACCAGGGCGATGGCACCGCTGCCTGTGCCCAGATCCAGGGCATGAATCTTGTCATCTCTCAGGGGTAGCTCAAGAGCTGTTTCTACCAGCAATTCAGTTTCAGGGCGGGGGATCAGGGTGTCTTGGCTTACCTTCAAAGACAGGGACCAGAACTCCTTGCAGCCCGTTAGATAGGCCAACGGCTCTCCTTGCAGGCGGCGCTGGAGCAATTGCTCGTATTGATTGATCTGATCCGGGGCGAGGCTATGCTCGGGCCAGGCGTACAGCCAGCTTCTGTCCTTGTTTAACACATGCGCCAGAATAAGTGCGGCATCAGCTGTTTGCGGCAGGTTGGCAGCGTCGTGTAACAGCTCTTTGATGGTACTCACGCTGCAGATAATTCCGCCAGTTGCTCTGCCTGATATTCCTGCATCAAGGGGTCGATGACCTGATCCAGTGCCCCTGCCATGATCTCGTCTAACTTGTACAAGGTAAGATTGATGCGGTGATCGGTGACCCGGTTCTGTGGAAAATTATAGGTGCGAATACGTTCCGAACGGTCGCCGCTACCCACTTGCAGTTTGCGGTCAGCCGCCAGTGCCTGGTTTTGCTGTTCCTGGGCAGAAGAGAGTAATTTGGCCTGCAGCAGTGATAGGGCGCGAGCCTTGTTCTTGTGCTGGGAACGCTCGTCCTGGCATTCCACCACAATGCCAGATGGCAGGTGGGTAATGCGTACCGCAGAATCAGTTTTGTTGACGTGCTGACCACCAGCACCCGATGCACGATAGGTGTCGATGCGTAAATCCCCCGTGTCGATAGCCACGTCATCGATTTCATCGGCTTCGGGTAAAATGGCAACGGTACAGGCAGAGGTGTGGATGCGCCCCTGGGATTCGGTTTCGGGAACGCGCTGTACCCGATGAGCGCCGGATTCAAATTTCAGGCGCGAATACACCCCATGCCCAACAATTCTGACCACCACTTCCTTGTAGCCGCCGTGCTCGCCGTGGCTTTCACTGATCATTTCGGAACGCCAGCCTTGATTTTCTGCATAGCGCAGATAGGCTTTGAGCAGATCACCTGCGAACAGCGCTGCTTCTGCCCCGCCAGTACCTGCCCGAATTTCAAGAAAGATATTGCGATGGTCATTTGGGTCTTTCGGCAATAGCAGCTTTTGTAGTTCGGGCGCTAATGCCTGCTGTGTCTGTTGTGCTTCCTGCAAGGATTCTTTTGCCAGCTCCGCCATCTCCGGGTCAGCCAGCATCTCCGTGGCGGATTGGATTTCTTCCTCGGTGGCCAGGTAGCGTTGGTAGCAATCAACCACAGGTTCCAGTTGTGAGTATTCCTGGCTGAGGCTGCGGAATAGGTTTTGGTTGCTCTGGACTTCTGGATCAGAGAGCAACCCGGTGATTTCCTCGAAACGATCCTGGATCTGTTCAAGTTTACTGCGAATACTGGACTTCATTTGTCAAGCTGGAACAGGGTGCTGGCAGCTTCCAACAGTTCACGATGACCGCAGGAGCCCGCTTCCCGTAGCTGTGAGCTGGGGGTGTGAAGCAATTTATTGGTCAGGGTGTTGGCAAGAAATTCCAGAGCTTGGGCAGGTGGGCTACCATTTTCCAGCATGCGCAACGCCTTGTTCAGGGTTTCCTCCTTGACCTGGTTTGCTTGTCCCCGATAGGTCTGGATCATTTCCACGGCATCCAGAGAGCGTAGCCATGCCATGAATTCAGCGGTACGTAGTTCGATGATTTCTGCGGCTTGCTCGGCGGCTTGCTGGCGGGACTTGAGGTTCTCCTGAATAACTTCTTCCAGGTCGTCTACGGTGTACAGGTAAACATCCCGCAGGGATTTGACTTCGGTCTCGATATCCCGGGGTACAGCAATATCAACCATGAACATGGGGCTGTGGCGCCGCTGTTTGAGCGCGCTTTCCACCGCACCCTTGCCAAGAATGGGAACGGGGCTTGCGGTTGAAGAGATGATGATGTCGGCCTCGGCCAGATGTGAGGAGATTTCTGTCAGGCTGATGGCATAGCCCCCAAACTGCTCAGCCAGTTCATGGGCTCTGGCAACGGTGCGATTGGCAACAATGATTTGCCCGATATCCTGTTGTTGAAGATGCCGGGCAGTAAGTTCGATGGTTTCACCAGCGCCGATGAGCATGGCAGTCTGCTGGGATAAATCTGAAAATATCTGTTTAGACAGGCTGACCGCGGCAAAGGCGACGGACACAGGGCTGTCGCCAATAGCGGTGTCGGTGCGAACCTGCTTCGCAGCGGAGAAGCTGTGCTGGAACAATCTACCGAGAATCTTGCCCACGGTACCTGTATCAAAAGCTGTCTGCCAGGCTGATTTTACCTGCCCAAGGATCTGAGGCTCACCCAGAACCAGTGAATTCAGTCCGCTGGCAACCCGCAGCAGATGTTCCACGGTTTTGTGTTCCTGGTGCAAATAGAGGTAGGGCGTGAGGTCATTGGTTTCCAATCCGTGAAAACGCGCCAGCCAGCTTTGAAGCTGATCGGGTTCAATATCAGTGCCGTGACAATAGATCTCGGTACGATTGCAGGTGGAAAGTATAATGGCTTCATGGGCGTTTTCTGATTCAATAAGGCTGCGCAAGGCGCCCACAATGATATCCGGGCCAAAAGTGATACGCTCACGAATGTCCACCGGGGCGGTAGTGTGATTGAGTCCTAGAACCAGAAGAGTCATGATAGTCTGTAAGGCAGACCGCTAAGTTGTGGCAATTATGGGGAATTTTCGGTTATCACGAGGCTGAATGCAAGATGGGAATTCAATTCACTCCCTAACACAAGGGTTGGTGTATTAAAGATTGCGTATATCAGCATATTCTTCCCTACCACAAAACAAAACAGAATGCATTGAAAATAGTGGTAATTTGCGTCTATTTGGGGAATAATAGACGCTCGACTTTGGATTGTCGCAAAAAGTACCCAGGAAAGTTAGGGGGAGCGGCACTAGGAATGACCGCCGTTTCGTAACACAAGTAGCGTGTGCCAATAAATAAAGTACTCAAGGTTTTCTTGAAGTAAATATAAAGTATGTGTAGCTAATACCACGGGAGGAGATATGCCAAAGATTCAATTGCGAGCAATGGTGCTTTTGATTTCAGCTGTAATGGCTGGGGGAAGCGCACAAGTAGGGGCGGGGGTAACGCCGCAGACGCCATATCCCACGGGTCAGCCTTCAGCATTGGAAATCATGCAGCAGGTGTATTTCGTAAACCATTTCTACGCGTTGAAAAATTTTGCAATTACCAAGGTGCGACGCAAAATTACTGTTCTAATCAGTCGCACCAAGGGAAAGCGTCCCACGACGAATACCTTAGAACGTTATCTAAACAATGATTATGAAGATGATCCAATCGTTCGCGCCAAGGATTTGGCAATATTCAGATCAGGAAAGCTGAGAGGCACTGGGCTGCTGATTACCGATTACGATGATGACTCAAAAGGGCAGTCCTACATGATCTGGCTGCCAGCGTTGCGTAAGATTCGTCGTTTTGCTCAGCCAGCGCAGGATGATTCGTGGGGGGGGTTGGATTTTACTTTTGGCGACGTGGTGTTGCGTAAGCCGGAAAATGAAACTCATGAATACCTGGGGAAAGAAGTGTTTGAGGGCTGTCTGAATGGTATGGATATTCCCAAGCATCACCGTAATCGTTATACCCGGCATTTGGCAAAACAATCTTGTACTTCCAAGGGGAAAACGGTGTACAAGGTCAAAAGTACAACCAAATTTGAAAATTGGTGGTATGACTATCGTATCAATTATGTCGATACGACGACTTTTGCGGACTACCGCACAGAATTTTATAAGAACGGCAAAAAAATCAGGCTTATAGACCGAGACTGGAATACTCTCGGTATGGAGGATCCCAGAGCGTTGTCTTGGGGCTATTGGTATGGGAAAAACTTCGAAACTGGCCATGAGAGCTGGGCGGTTATTCCCAAAGAAGTTGTAAAATATAACGCTAATTTCAAACCTTCTTTATGGTCCGAAAGGACGCTAAGAAAAATCAAGCGTTAATCTTGGTTGTTCCCTTGTTTCTTGATTCTGGAGGAGGGTAAAGGGAATTTGTGTGTCATTTATTATTTGTAATGCAGGAATTGAATTGATGAAGAAAAAAATTGTTGCCTCGGTTGCCGCGGCTTTACTGACAGCTACCTTTACAGCATCGGCAGGTGTTCCCAATGATCTGCCACTTCCAACGGGTGATTTGAATGCAAATCAAGTTGCCGATCAGGTGTATTTTGTTAACCACTTTTACGCCATGAAGAACTATGCCATTACCAAAAAAGGTAAAAAGATCACTACCCTGATTTTGAAAGGGCAGGGTGAAAAGCCTACCACGATTACTTTGGAGCGTTTCCTTAACAACAACTACAGCGACGGCGTTGTTAAAGCGAAAGACTTGGCAATTTTCCGTTCTGGCAAGTTGCGTGGTACAGGCATGTTGATTGTCGATTATGTTGATGACGCTAAATCACAATCTTATATGATCTGGTTGCCCGCACTGCGCAAAATCCGTCGTTTTGCCCAGCCTGCCCATGATGATGCATGGGGTGGCAGTGACTTTACCTTTGGTGATGTGACCTTGCGTAAACCTTCTCATGAAACTCACGAGTTGCTGGGCAAGGAAACATTCAATGATTGTCTCGGCGCAATTGATATTCCTGAAGGTCAGCGCGGACGTTATACCCGCAATCTGCCCGAAGCGGCTTGTCAGCACAAGGGTAAAGAAGTCTATAAGCTCAAGAGTACAACCAAGTTTGAGAACTGGTGGTACGACTATCGTGTCAGCTTTGTAGATGCGAAGACTTTTGCTGATTACCGTACTGAATATTTCAAAGACGGAAACAAAATTAAAGTGATTGACCGCAACTGGTTAGACGCTCCGCTTGATGATCCTCGCGCACAATTCTGGGGTTACTGGTATGGCAAGACTTTGGCTACGGGTCATGAAACCTGGGCTATTATTCCTGAAGGCGTAAGTGTGGCCAACGGTGATTTCAAAGATAAGCTCTGGTCTGAGCAGACCTTGCGTAAAATCAAACGATAATTTATATCATCCAGGGGCATAGCCGGATTGCTGGCTATGCCTGTTTTCGGAGAGAGTAAAATGTATAAACGTTCATCCTTACACCTGGCAATTGTTGCGGCGATTGCACTGCCGGCGACGGCAAATGCAGGATTTTTTGAAGATATTGAAGTCAATGGTTTCCTGAAAAACGAAACTTCCGTATTTCTTACTGACGGCCAAATGACCGGTGAAGCACGTAATATGCTTGATCGTCGTAGTCACGATGCTGGCGAAATCATGAAGTTTGAGAATTCTGCACGATTTTTCGTCAACGGTCTGATTGGTGAAGATGCCAGTTGGCATGCGGATTTGAATATCACTTGTGATTCAAAAGGTGTCAATACGGATTACACCTGTCATAAAAGTTATACCCAGAATGACTGGCTGCGTGAGTTGTACGCTGACTTCTCCATGTCAGACTGGAACGTCCGCCTGGGTAAACAGCAAGTGGTATGGGGTACGGCTGACGGTATCAAATTGCTTGATATCATCAACCCTACCGACTACCGTGAAATGGCACAAAACGCCATGGAAGATTCACGTATTCCCATCTGGATGATTAATGCCGAGCGTAACATTGGTGAAACCGGCAATATTCAATTCATTGTTTCAGAAAATCGTAAAAATGCCATTCCAGGCTTGAACAGCGATGGTGATTCAAAACATCCTTTCATCATGAAAGGCGTTGATTCCATTACCGGGCGCGTAAATGGCTTCTTGAACGTCACACCTGCGCTGGCGAGTGTTGCGGGTAGTTTCAATGGCGCGGCTATGGGCGGTATGTTCACCGGCAATCTGAACTTTGCAGGTTTGCTTCCATTTGCAGGACTGACGGTTGATGGGTTTGCCAGCACACCGCTGGTCTATGGTTTCCCCTGTCCTCCTACGGGCTGTGACGGTACCCAGACTCCAGTGGCTTTTGGTCCAGGTTACATCGTGCTGAACAATATCGCTCAGAATGGTTTGTATCAGGGTGATCCTAACGGCAACAACAATGTTACCAATTTGATGGACGTGAGTGGGCCTCAGGTTAGCCAGGTTTCCTGGAATCCCTCGAATCCCCAATCGGCATTTGAATACATGCCGAATGCGACGTTTTCAACCTTCAATACCTTCACCAGCATGAACCCAGATGGTACGTTCTCTGGTGCCAGCGCTGTGTACAAGGTTGATGATCCTGATGCATATGAGGCAAATGCCGGGTTGCGCTATCGCGGCTCCCTGGATAATGGCCTTAACTTTGGTATTAACTACTTCTACCATTACTCCGCCAACCCCGAGATCAACCTGGACTGGCGTGACAAGGTTACCGGTGAAAAGCTGACCGTATTGAGAGCGCGTTCTTTTGATACCGGTCAGGTTGACCCGAATGGTAATCCAGTGTTTGCACCGAATCCTGGCGATACTATTGCGGCGAACGAAGTTGGCACTAACGCCATGACCGACGCGTATAATGCTGCACCTACTATCTTGTTGGTGAACAAGGCCGGTCAGTTTTACGGTGCGTTCGACCCGAGGACCTTTGCTCCCAATGCCAACCAGAATGGCGCAACCATGCGTATGACCGAGACCCGCTCTCGTGTTCATAGCCTTGGTGGTTCCCTGGATTATGGTACGCAATTCGGTAGCCTGCCCGTGGTATTGCGTGCAGAACTGCTGTATGACAAAGACGAGAAACAACCCGTTGTTGATCGCCGCCTTCTGGGTATCGGTGATCTGAGTAATGCCTTGACTATGCAGGACATGGATAAATTCAGCTATGTACTGGGTGTAGACGTGACTGTTTTCACCAATATGCTGGTCAGTGGTCAGTTCATCCAACAGAACAATCTGGATTTTGTTGATGACAACAGAACCTGTACTACACAGGCGGGTAATACCTTTGACTGTTCTCGCTACACTGGTGATTTCTCAACCCTGAGCCTGACCAACGGCATGAATAAAGGTTGGGAGAACAAGGAATTCTATTCTCTGTTCTTCTCCAAGCCCTTTGGCGAAGGTCAATTGGGACGCTGGAACAATATCACCATGTATGAAGATGGTGGTGGTTTCTGGAACCGCTTCGATGTCGAGTATTCTTTCACTGATGAGTTGATCGGTTCTGCCGAACTCAACCTGTATTGGGGTGATGAGGATACAACTTTTGGTCAATTCAAAGAGTCTTCAAACGCTCAAATTGGCGTAAAGTACATCTGGGAATAATTAATACCTAGGAATCTATCGGACTTAATGCTGTTTGGCTGCAAATCCCTGGATGGCGATCAACTCAGCTTATCGAACTCGTTAAATAGCCCTGCTATTCGCCTCGTTCGATAAACTGATTTGATTCGCCCCAGCGATTTTCTCGTCAAACGATCAAGTCCGACAGACTCCTAGAAGAAAACGAGGACGGGTATCCTGTAGGGTGCCTTTCCTTCAGAATTTTATATCTGGAGCAACTGATTGGGTTGCTCCAGGTTTTTTCAAAGCTTATTGTTCAGCGCTTTGACAGCAATTTATTCGATAATTCTAACTAGCAGCATATCGAGGAGTTCCTTATGGGAGAGCAGGTTCAAAAGAGGGGAATGGCAGAAAAATACGCAGATTTTGCGTTAAAGTTTCGCTGGCCCATTATTCTTTTTCTTATTATTGGCACAATATTGGGTGCATTACAGATTCCCAATCTGGATATTCGGAATGATCCGGATACCTTGTTGCCGCCGAGCAATCGATATGTAGCGACCAATCTCTATGCCGAGCACAATTTTGGCATGGGAAATTTGATGGTCTTTTCTCTGCGGGTTAAAGAGGGTGATATCTATCAGCCCTGGTTTGTGAACAAGGTGCAGGATTTGCACCGTAAGCTGGTGGAATTGCCTCATTCCCGTGAAGCAAATTTCATCGATTTCGCCGCACAAAAAATCAAATATATGACGTCAGATGAAAATGGTCTGGTGTTTAAGCGTTTGATTCCCACTTCAGGCATCAGTGACGATCCTGCAAAAGCCAAAGAACAACTGGATTTCCTCAAAACCGGTATTAAGACCAATCCGGTCATGGCTCCCATGTTGGTGGCGATGTTCGACAAGGATGGTAACCGTTGTGCCTACGATGATTATCATAAGGAAAGTTGTGTAGCCCAAGCTGCGTATATCATTGGCGACTATACGGATGAAGTCAAAGATATCTACCTGCCTTGGGTGGAATCAGTGCGTGCATTGATGGATGAAGTTTCCCAGGATGAGCGGATAGAACTGCTGGTTGCTGGCGAACCCTACTTCCTGGCATGGATGTTGGCAGATCTGGTGCATAAATGGTGGTTGTTCGCGATTTCCATTGCCATTGTTCTGGTGGTGTTGTGGTTGGAGTTCCGTGACTGGCGTGGTGCGATTTTCCCACTGCTTGGTGTAGGAATGACCATTGTCTTTACCCTCGGATTGATGGGCTTTACCGCATTCAAGTTGACAACCATGATGGTGCTGACACCGATGCTGTTGTTAGCCATAGGTATTGGTCACTCGGTGCAGGTAACAAGGCGATTCTTGCTCGATTATGGGTCGTCGGGTGAATGTGAAGGGGCAGCTAAGAATGCCATATCTCACACCATTGTCCCTGCGACCTTATCGATTATTACCGATATGGTGGGTTTCGCTACCCTGGCAACGGTTGATATATCCTTTTATAAAGCCTATGCCTGGTTCGGTATGTTTGGCATGTTGACCTTGCTACTGACCACGACCACCTTTATTCCACTATTGCTGAGTAAGTTTCCTCCTACGTCGGCTCATTGTGCAGCTGGTGGTCACAAATGGGAGGCATCTGTTGGTGGCTTCTTGACCAAAGTAGTTATGGGGCCAGGCAAATGGGTGCCCATTGCTTTTATCATCGCAGTTATGGGCGTTTCTGTTTATTACACCAACATCATGAATTGGAAGGGTGATCCCGCAGCGGCAGTGAAGCTGGCTGAAGAAGGGGATATCATGCCCGGCGTTGAGAAGGGCATCAACTATGCCCGGGCAGCGTTTAAGGGTAGTTCCGATATATGGAAAGACCTGGTGAAGCTGAACAAGATCATGCCGGGTGTTATTTCCGTGAGTATTCCCATCAGAGGAAAGAACAAAACCCTTGAGGAATGTTCCGAAGATAAGCTTTTCCCGGAAGAAATCTACGATATCGAAGATCCAAAAGAAAAGGCACAGGTATGTGCTGCCGAGGCGAAAGCACGTTCATGTTGGGATCCTGAGCCTTGTGGTGCCCAGGGTGTATTCAATGATGCCGAAGTTCTGGCTGATATGGAGTCCATGGAACAATGGATGCGCGCCAATAAATTTATTGGCTATACCGGTTCATACGCCCAGTATGTCAGACTGGTTAATATGCTGATGAGTGCTGAGCCTGGAGAAAAGCCTGATATTAAAAACCTGGCTGTTCCTTCACGTAAATTCCTCACGTCTATTGACCCCGATGATGATCGCGATCCCAATGGTATTGTGCAGTTGTACAATGGTCTTCTGGAGATGATGACTTCAGATGGGGATATGGATTCGTTCGTTTCTGCAGACTGGAATGAAGGGGTTGTTCTGGGCTTCATCAATACCATGGATCCGAGAGAGACGCATCAGGTCACCATGGAGATTCAGCAGTATATAGAAGATCATAAGAATGATCCTGGCTTCAAAAAAGTGAATTTTGGATTGCGTTCAGGGCCTGTAGACGATCTTTCTGGTGATACTAACGAAACTTCCGTCGATGGTCCCAATTATGTTCGCCCTGCTGTAGGTGGTTTCCTGGGAGCAACAGAGGCCACTCGTGAAGTCGCGATGGATAGTTGGTTGACTGGACCATTACAAACTGCCCTTGCGGTGTTCATCATTGCTGCATTGATCTTCCGTTCAATAATGATTGGTGCTATTCTGATTTTCACCTTGCTCATAACCTTGTTTGCTCAATATGGTCTGGGTGGCTACTTCACTTCAGTTGAAGAGTGGTCAGGTAACCTTGCGTTCCACTTACTGGTGACCTTGAGTATTGCCATGGGTCTGGGTGTGGATTACGGCATTTACATGCTGTCTCGTTTGAGAGAGGAAATGGAAGTGACTGCAGGTGATTGGGCGAAGTCTTTGCGCAATACCCTGAATACCACCGGCTCGGCAGTTATTGTGTCGGTAATCGTGTTGCTTGGTAGCTTCATCCCCTTGGTGGCAACAGATCTTGCCAACACCTGGGGCTTGGCGATGTTTATCGGTGAGGCATTGATTATCGATGTGTTTACCGCATTGATGTTGTTGCCGACCCTGGTCTATTGGTTGAAACCCAAATATGTATTTGGTAACAACTAAGGAGTAGCAAGCCAGGCGACGAAATTGTCGCTTGGTGGTCTTCCAAGAGCCTGGTTTTGCTGTTGTAAGCAGTGAATCCAGGCTTTTTTGTTGCCCAGAATGCAATAAGGTGAATTGTGCTTGTGCAGGAGAGCCTGCCAGGGGAATTGGTTCCAGGCTATTTGCTGTGAAGTTTGTTCATCAACAATTGAAAATCGCCGGCCAGTAGATCATCGATACAACGACAACCGTCTTTGATTGCATCTTCTATAAGGGATTGTTCGGATCTGGATGGGCGTGATAACACATAGTTGGTTACCTGATCCCGGTGACCGGGGTGGTCGATGCCGATACGCAATCGATAAAACTCTTTGCTCCCCAGGGCAGAAATAATATCTCTCAAGCCGTTATGACCACCATGCCCGCCCCCTTTTTTGAGGCGTATTGAACCAGAGGCAAGGTCCAGCTCGTCGTGGACAACCAGGATTTCTTCAGGTGATAATTTGTAAAAATTTGCAAGAGCACTGACTGCTCGCCCACTGTGATTCATGAACGTGCTGGGTTTGAGTAACCAGCAACTATTACCTCCAAGGCTCAATTTTCCAAGGTCAGCGAAGAATTTACTTTCGGGGCGAAGCTGAATCCCATGTTGCTGTGCCAGTTCGTCCACGAACCAAAAACCGGCATTATGCCTGGTAGCTTGATATTGTGCACCAGGATTACCCAATCCCACGATGCAGCGAATTCCTGTAGTCATGTTGACCATTCTCCATAACAAAAAACGGCGACCCCCAGGCCGCCGTTTTTTATTGCGCTATCGAAAAGGATTTTATTCTCCTTCTGGAGCGGCCTCTTCGGTGCTAGGCGCTGCTTCAGCTTGCTCTTCATCTTCAGCAGTTTCTTCAACTTTTGCATGCACGGAAACAACCATTTCGTCGTGATCATCGCCATGGGTCATGGATACGATCTCAACACCTTCTGGGAGTTTGATATCAGTGAGGTGCAGTACATCGCCTACGTCAAGTGTTGAAACGTCAACATCGATGAACTCAGGAAGATTCTGTGCTTCACAAATGACTTCCAGGTCAACCAGTGCGTGAGAAATGCTACCGCCGCCTTTAACGCCAGGAGAATTCTCCTCGCCGATAAAGTGCAGGGGAACATTCATCTTGATTCGATCGGTGTCCGCGACGCGTTGTAAATCGAAATGAATAACAAAAGGCTTGGCTGGGTGGCGTTGCAGATCCTTGAGGATGACGCGCTGCTTTTTCCCTTCGATTTCGACGTTTACAATGGAAGAATAAAACGCTTCGTGTTCAAGATGCTGTAGCAGTTTGTTGTGAGGGGTAGAGACCATCTCGGGATCTTTTCCGCCGCCGTAAATGATGCCTGGTACCAGACCTTCACGACGTAGGCGGCGGCTCGCACCCTTACCCCCATCGCTACGGGCTACAGCTTGAATATTGAATAATTGTGACATTGTTATCTCCTGGATAAGTAAAATAAACCCTGGCGTATCCGCGACCAGATTCACCAGGGTAGGGTTGGCCTCAATAGGCCTGAATTTGTTAGTCCATGAACAGCGAGCTTACGGATTCCTCGTTGTTGATACGGCGCATGGATTCAGCAATGATGCCGGCGATGGACAGCTGTCGAATTTTGCTGGAAGCAACAGCGCTGGCTCGCAGGGGAATGGTATTGGTGACGACCAACTCATCCAGATTGGAGTTGTTGATATTATCCACTGCGGGGCCAGAAAGCACGGCATGAGTGCAATAGGCGGCGACCCGGGCTGCTCCGTGTGCCTTTAATGCATCCGCTGCTTTACAAAGGGTTCCGGCTGTATCCACCAGATCGTCAACGAGCACACAGGAACGACCGTCCACATCGCCGATAATGTTCATTACCTGGGCTTCGTTCGCCTTGGGGCGACGCTTGTCGATTATGGCAAGATCCGCATCATCCAGGCGTTTCGCCAATGCTCTGGCGCGAACAACGCCGCCAACATCGGGGGAAACAACGATCAATTCGGGGTACTTCTGACGCCAGATATCACCCAGAAGTATGGGTGACGAATAAATGTTATCCACGGGAATGTCGAAAAAACCCTGGATCTGATCGGCGTGTAAATCCATGGTCAGAACCCGGTCTGCACCAGCGGTACCGATCATTTTTGCTGCCAGACGGGCGGTAATGGGTACTCTGGCGGAACGCGGACGGCGATCCTGCCGGGAATAGCCAAAATACGGAATAACGGCTGTGATACGATTTGCGGAAGCCCAGCGCAATGCGTCGATCATCACCAGCAATTCCATAAGATAATCGTTGGTAGGCGCAGAGGTGGGCTGAATGACGAAAACGTCTCTGCCGCGCACGTTATCCTGAATTTCAACCTGGACTTCGCCGTCGCTGAACTGACCAACGACGGATTTTCCTAAAGCTAAATCCAGATAATTTGCGATTTCGAGGGTCAACTCTGGATGGGCGTTTCCGCCGAATACCATCATGCCATTGCTAGCCATTTAGTTGGACCTCGCTCGCGGGTCAGTTGCCTGTTTGACAACCTGATTTTGAAAAATGGCTGGGGCGGCAGGATTCGAACCTGCGATGCCGGAGTCAAAGTCCGGTGCCTTAACCACTTGGCCACGCCCCAATAAACTTTTTAAGCTGTATGTGCAGTGGGGAAGTATTCATTCCCTTGCTAATAAAGCCTGTCATATCTGCGGGAAGCAGCGCAAGCGCTTCCTGGGCTTGATGTTGCGTTGAAAATTCTGCAAATACGCAAGCACCTGTGCCAGTCAACCTGCCTTCGCTGAATTGGTTCAGCCAATCGATTGCCTGGCGGACTTTCGGATAACGTTCAGCTACCAGTGGTTGGCAGGTGTTTACCCTCTGTCCCGCAGAGAAGTCGCGTATTTTGATGGTCTTGGCGTCTCGTGTCAATTGGGAATCGCAAAAAATTTTTGCGGTGGATACGTGACAGTCCGGGCAAAGTACCAAATACCAGGGCTCGGGCGGGTTGAAAAACTCGAATATCTCACCGATTCCTTCCGCCCAGGCGGCTTTTCCATGAATAAAGATCGGGATGTCAGCGCCCAGGGAAAGGCCGAGGCTGGACAGCTCTTCTGCAGAAAGGTTGAGGTTCCAGAGCTTGTTCAAAACCAGGAAAGTGGTAGCCGCGTTGGAGCTGCCGCCGCCCAGCCCACCACCCATGGGTAAATATTTCTCAATGTATATGTCAGCACCCATAGGGGATTGGCTATGCTGTTGCAAAAGCTTGGCGGCGAGTACTGCGAGGTTGTTGTCGTTATTGACGCCGGGAAGCTCGCTCAGGCAGCGGATTTGACCATCAGCCCGGGGAGCAAAGCGTAAATAGTCGGCTTGCTGCAAAAACTGAAAGACTGTTTGCAACAAATGATAGCCATCTGCACGCCTGCCGACCACGCGCAGGGTGAGATTCAGTTTTGCCGGTGCTGCCCAGTATATGTCCCTTGGGTTCATTTCAATTTATCGATAATGCGCCTTAGCTTCATGTCTTCGGGAAAGATCTTGCCTGCCTTGTTGAGAATGCGCTTGGCCTCTTCCTTTTGTCCGGTTGCCCACAGTGCCTGAGCGAGATGAGAATATATCTCAGGATCATCCAGGTTGGCCGAGGCTTTGCGCAAATATTCAAGGGCGTCGTCGAAGCGTTTCATCTTATACAGCGTCCAGCCCATGCTATCCAGAATGGCGGGGCTTTTGGGATCCAACTTATAGGCTTTCTTGATATAGGCGAGGGCTTCTTCAAGCCGGTCTGTCTGATCAGCAAGGGTATAACCGAGAGCATTCAGTGTGTCAGGGTCTTCGGGGTTGATGCGTAGCGCAGATTTGAAATCTTTTTCTGCCAGCTCGGTGTTCTCCATATCGGCTGCAAGTAATCCTCTGGCGTAGAGCAGATCGGCGTTGGCAGGGTAAGCGTCGATAGCTTCGTCGTAGATTTTTAATGCGGATTCTGGTTTGTGTAGTTGTTTCAGGTTTTGGGCTTCGGCGATATATATCTGAACAGCCTTTTGAGGGGCGGTGAGCCGCAGTGCGTTGAAAAGCTCGTGGGCCTGCTGCAAATCGCCCAGTTTGGCGGTAAGAATGGCGGTGCGGATTTGGGCGTCATGAGTCAGGCGCCCGGTTTTGACCTTCTGATAATTGTGTGTGGCTTTTTCCAGGTTGCCTTGTAGCTCTTCCAGTTGCCCCAGGAAATACCAGGCTTCCTGCTCTTTGCCGTAGATGGGGTTGTCACGCAATTTCTCCCAGGTATTTCTTGCGAGTGCCCAGTCTTTGGTCTGCAAGGCTAACACGCCAATGACATAAAGCAATTCATGATTGGAGGGCGCAAGTTCCAGCGCATGCTGAAAATAGCCCAGCGCTTGTGGGTATTGCTTCTTCTGCATCAACAGGCGTGCGTAGGCTTCGAGTATAGACGGGCTGGGATGCTCGTTGGCAGCTCGCTGCAAGACCTGTTCAGCAGCGTCTTCCTGACCTTGAAGTGCGAATATCTGCACTCGAAGCAGGTAAGGCTTATCCCATTTTGGATCAAGGCTTTGGGTATGATCCAGTGATGCCAAAGCCATATCGAATTGCTTTTCCTGGGTAGCGACCAGAGCCCGGGCATACTGGGCATGGGCATTGTTCGGATATTTTTTTGCGAGTTTCTCGATGAGTGCTATCTTGTCGTTTCCCTTGGTGGTTGCCAGGGCGCTGCTGAGGAGTAAAAAGCCGTCTTTATGCTTGGCAGTGGATATTTTCAAAATTGCTTCAGCTTGTTCTTCGGCTGCATCGAGATTCTTGGTGTTGAGAGCGGTGAGCATGGCCAGTTGTCTTGCAGAAAGATCATTTGGACTGTATTCCACCCAAAGGTTAGTGGCAGCCTTGGCACGCTGCAAGTCATCCTGGCGCCAGGCAAGGCGCGCAGCTTTACTGGCGGCTACCGCGTCTTTTGCTTCTTCCGCAGCGAGCATCAGGTGGTCATAGGCGGGTTCCCATGCGCCTCGTTGGATGCTGATCTCTCCGGCGAGATAGTTGTACAGTATGTCCTTATCCAATTCCTTGGGAGGCGTGGCGGTGCTTGCATAAGGAAGTGTTGTTTTGGGCTCACTGCTGGATGGAGGTGTTTGTTTTTGCAGCGTGGAAGAGCATCCCGCAAGCAACAAGGAAGTAAGGGAGAAAGCAATTACAAGAGATTGGTTGGACATGGTCAGCCTTGAGGTGTGTTGATTCAATAGTACAGTTACGTTGAGCTGGATGCGCCTAATGATTTACTCAAAATAAAGTACCATATGCCTGAAATCATGCCTGGTCGGGCATGTTACGCATTTATTTGTCCGGCGATCAAGCATGCTGGACTCTGTTGCCTTGTCTGTGTAGAGCAAAGAGTGGGGCCAGCTTGTCTTCCGGGTTAATAATAGTGCAATTTTCGTAGTGTACTGTGGTCGCGCTCACTTGACCATAGCTAAACCTGAAACCACCGGTCAGTGACAAGGCCTAGCGCAAGCTCTATATTTGCTCTAAACCCACAATTCAGGTCAAAGTAAAACTGCGGAATTCGTCTCATTTCAAAGGGTATAAAAAATAATAGTATTATTGTGTTGACATTTGCCGAGTTTTTCCGGAAAATGCGTCCTCTTTTTTGGAGGGGTTCCCGAGTGGCCAAAGGGGGCAGACTGTAAATCTGCTGGCTCAGCCTTCGGAGGTTCGAATCCTCCCCCCTCCACCATTTTTTATGTCCGGGTAGAATTGCTTTAGGCGCGGGCAAAAGCAGCTGGCATGGATGTCAGTTTCGACCGATGACGGCTTGGATTGTCGGTCTGGTTTAAAGCGGTATAGGCCGCGTGATCAGTGCGGGTGTAGTTTAATGGTAGAACTTCAGCCTTCCAAGCTGACTACGTGGGTTCG
>CAYXOS010000023.1:15025-25192 GCA_964467115.1 uncultured Sedimenticola sp. | reverse complement strand
TGCATAAAACCAATGTTTGAATCAGCAAAGCGTTGTAAATGCGGAAACAGTTGATCCAGTTCTGACTCTGGCACACCAAACCAGCGTGCCAGAGTCGCCGCATACTGATGGGTAGACAAACTTGGAATAAGTCGACCACCTCCCACATCATCGGGGCCATCCAGGGTTAAGTCGGGCATTTCACCGTAAATATCACCACCCTTAACTGCTCCCCCAAAAACCAAATGATGCCCACCCCAGCCATGGTCTGTGCCATCGCCATTGTTGGTAAGGGTTCTGCCAAATTCTGAAGCGGTAAATCCGGTTACATTGTCCAGTTCACCGATCTCAACCAATCCTTCGCGGAAAGCACGCAAGGCGGCAGACAATTCTCCCAACAGTTGAGGTTGGGCAGTATTCTGGGCATCGTGGGTATCCCAGCCCCCCATACCGACAAGAAACACCTGTCGTGTCAGCTCGGAACCACCCAGAGCATCTCGGGCAGCAATCATACGCGTCACCATGGATAACTGATTTCCCAAGTCCGTATCTGGAAAAGCTGTGGACAATGATGTCTGTTTTGCCAGTTCTGAAGAAATCAGCTCATACAGATTCATCGATCTTTGTTGCACCTGCATGAATTGTTGCTGCAGAAGATTTTCCGATGAATTTTGTAACAAACTACGGACGGCAATATCCAGGGGACCATTGCTCCCATCTGCAGCCTCCAGACCTTCGGGTCCATTTTCATCCAGGGCATATTGCACTGTCTGCCTGCCATTCAAAAATACGCTTTGACCGGTTAACGTGATGTTCATGGGCAGCAGGGACACAGGTGCTGGTAGGATATCCGCCACACGCCCACCCCAGCCAATGGGCTCTTGGGAATTTGCGACCCCGGTTTGCCACTGAAAAGTCTGATCGCTATGAGAAAACAATTGGGGAGGAAGTAACGCACTCCCATCCAGGATAGATTCACGGGTAACAGGTTCCAGCAGGTTTCCCGTATTGGCAATCAATGCCAATTCTCCATTGTTATACAGTGAATGCAGAGGCGCTAGTGAAGGATGCAATCCGTAACTGCTGCGCTGTGAACTCTTTGTCTGAATTGACAACAATTGATCCACAGGAACCGCCAAATTACCACGAATCTGCTGGTATTGGTTATGGGATGCTGCATCCCGCGGAATAATCATATTGGACGAATCATTGCCGCCGAAAAGATAAACACACACCAAGGCACGATAGTCCGAAAACAAGGGGGGCGGATTCGGGCTCAATGCCAACAGTTTATTCCAAGGGGCAAAAGCCGCGACGCCAGCCAGCCCTTGAATGAAACCTCGTCGTGAAATACCTGCTGTTATCGTTTTCATTTTTGGATCACATATTCAGGAGAAGTCAGCACCGCATATAACAGCAGTACCACTCTGGTGGTTCCCGGGATGTTGTTACCATCCAGCCAGTCATTTTCCATGGGAATCTGTTCAAGCATGGAAAGCAACACTTCCCGCATATCGGCGCTCATCTGTCCCGCCATAAACAGCAAATCAAGATAGTCCAACAGTTTCTGGGGCTGATCAGCCATATCAATGAGATTCTGTAGATTCAACGCCATTGCATCACTGGCGGCATAAGGTGAACCCAAGTACCCTTGGAACAGAGAATACAAAATCTTGTTGGCGGTACGGGTCACATAGGTTTCATTGGTAATCTGGAACTCAGGAGCCACCAGGCCATTGTCGGCAATCTCTCCGGGCGGGGCATATTCAGGTCCAAAAAAGTTGAACACCGACGGCGACCGCATTGGTGCCTGGGCGAGAAAATACTCGGGATACCAGTCTGTCAGGTAGTTACCGTCGATAGGCAAGGCATGCAAGGCTCGCCACAACTGGGTTTGTCTCAACAGCGGTTCGCGCAGTTTTCCAAAAACCCTGGGACGGGTAAGATGCCCATAACGCGCTTCCACATCGGTCAGTATGGCTTTTACTGTAGCGAACAAATCTCCACGAACACCCTCGCCGTTATCGTTGAATACTCTGGAGACCCTGGCAACGTATTCAGGCGAGGGGTTACTGGTAACCAAACGCTGTATCAACAGCCTGGAAATGAAGGGCCCGACATTTGGATGATAAAAAACCACATCCAGAGCGCGATTCAAATCCGTTGCCGCATTTTCCCCTGCTACCAGCGGAGGTAGGCGCTTGCGCGGCCAGTCCGCAGCTGCCACGCCGTCCTTAGGATAGGCAAGTAGCCATTTTTCTCCTCGGTCATGGTAACCACCCTCACGTTCCCAATCCTGTATCTGATCATAAGGCGTCATGGGATCGATCAAATATTGATCTTCAGGAAAGTAGTAATCCCATTCATCTGCCTGGGCATAGTTCCAGCCAGTAAATACCCGGGCGAAATTTTCTACCACATCTTGATTGTAGGTTGGAATGGGTTGTCCGTTGGCATCCAGGCGGCGGGTACCGTCGAGATTGAGATGCCATAAGCCAATGGAAAAGAGTTGCAGTATTTCTCGCGCAAAATTCTCGTCCGGACGAACATGCTCTTCTGGCCAGGCGCGCTGATTTTGTAAATGGCTGAGATACAAGCCCATCATAGGGCTGCGACTTACTTCAGACAGTAATTCCCGGAAGTTGCCCAACCCATGGCGCACAAGAATATCGTAATACTCAGCCATGCCCACGGGACGGTTCCAGGTAGCATCGGTTTCATCCGACACCACCAGTATCTCACTCAAGGCAAATGCTACCCGCTGCCGTAGTTGATCAGGTGCAAACAGGGAGCGATCCCACCACAGTTCCAGGCGAAGCTCCTGAAGCAAGGGGCCGGTTTGTTCCGTTCCCTCCCCTTCACCAGCATTCAGACGCTGCTGCAATCTCGGACGATGCAGGCTGGGGGGTAAATCCTTCTGGATTTGCAACCAGGATTCGATGCCTTCTGATTGAAGTCGGGCGATTTCTTCGGCGGTAGGACCAAAAGTTGCCTGGGTTAGAAAACGACTGGCCTGCTTTGCCTGCCAGGATTCCAGGGTTTCAGTTCGACCGGGAAGTGGTTTGCCATCTGCACCATCCCCGCTTCGAAACACCAAAATCATGTCGCTACCAAATAAAGTAGAACTGACTCCGATAAGCCATAACAGTAGTAATAATCGAGACAGACGCAAAATTCCTTACTCCTGGATTGCCCATTGGCAATAGCGATACACTGGGTCGAAGCAGGCTTGAAGCCCTGAACATCACCGGAATCGCTAGGGAACCTCTGATTGAATCTGGTGCGAGCAGATTGTGGTGAAAAATCGTTCAGTTCAAGGCGCAAGCCGCGCGTAATAGCAAGCTATTGCGAAGGTTTGCAACGCAGAAATGGACGATTTTGCGCCGCAAGACGCCGTGTCACGATTCGATCAGAGGTTCCCTAGGTTAATAAATACCAGTATGCCTGTCAGGGTATCACGATTCTGATACATCCCTCACATTTGCGCGGTTTCCAAGCCCGTTTTGCATATCTGCCAATGACAGGCTCAGCATATCCTCCAGGGACGCGTCCACCTGCTGATACAGTTCTGCCAGTACAGAATCTCGTGGCCATGCTTTTTCCCCAGGTAATGGCAACCGATGTCCCGACACGGAATACAACTGGAACAGGGTTAGTTCCTCGGGATTTCTCGCCAGCAGCCAGCGTCCACGCTCATTTCGCTCAACCAGATGTTTTTTCTGCATTGCCACCAGCAGCGCTTCAGAGTCCGAGCCACAGGATTGCAATCGACGCATGGGCAAGGTCATGCCTTCCTTTTGTGCCTGCATGAGTTTTTTCAGCAGACACAGCATATTCTCCATTTCTGCTGCCGAACTCTCTCCATGACGAACCACATGGCGAAACACCCCCAATCCATAGGTCAGTTCCGCCCCCAACAGCACCACCAGCCAGGAAAGGTAAATCCAAAGCAAAAAGATAGGAATCGCCGCCAAAGCACCATATATTGCTTCATAGGTGGGAAATGTAGTGAGATACCAGGCGAACCCCTGTTTGGTGTATTCAAACAGCACCGCAGCAATTATCCCCCCGGAAAACGCATGCCATAACCGTACTGGACGATTGGGCACCAACCAGTACAGCAAGGTAAACGCCAAAGCAGAAGTAAAAGAGGGGATCCAGCCCAACAGGGTTCTGCCAAAACCGCTGGAGGTTGCTTCAGAAATCATGGGCAGGGAAACCAGATAGGAGGTTGCCAACACACTGGCACCCATCAGCACGGGCCCCATGGAAAGGATAGCCCAATACACCAGAAATTTATTCAACGCACGACGTTTGCGTTTGACTTCCCAGATGGCATTGAAGGTCTTGTCGATGGTTGCCATCAACATGATCGCTACCAGCAACAATGCCAAAAACCCCACCCCACTGAGCTTCGATGCTTTATCACTGAATTCCAGCAGATAGCGATGCACCACTTCACCAGAAGATGGCATGAAATTCTGGAAGATAAAATTCTGCACCACCTCACCAACTCTGTCTGCGATTGGAAAAGCAGATAAAATAGCGAAGACCACCGTCATCAGGGGAACCAGGGACAACAAAGTGGTATAAGCAAGAGAGCCAGCGCGTTCCAAACCACCCGACGCCACAAAACGCTTCATGGCACGGTACAGAAACACCAAGCTGCTGGTCACAAATTCAGGCATATTTTTTCTCAACCAAAACACATCAACAGAGATTACTGAAAAAACCCCCTGGATGATAGCGCTACACCCAAACGCCCTTCCCGTTTACAATCTGTGCGTCAGACCACAGGAGGTTATTCATGAGCACTAAAATTTATCACAATCCGCGTTGCAGCAAATCACGACAAACACTGCAGTTGCTGCAAGAAAATCAGGTAGAGCCGGAAATCATAGAATACCTGAAAACACCGCCCAGTAAAGAAGAACTGGAACAGCTACTTGAGATGCTGGGACTGGAGCCACGTCAACTCATGCGCACCAAGGAAAAAGAATACAAGGAGCAGGGACTGGATAATCCTGACCTGGACAGAGATGCATTGATCAATGCCATGCTGAATACGCCCAAGCTCATCGAACGCCCCATTGTCATCAAAGATGGCAAAGCCGCTATTGGTCGCCCACCCGAGCATGTACTGGAGATCCTGTGAGCAACTATATTCTTGTTCTTTACTACAGTCGTCAGGGGGCTACCGCAGAGATGGCTCGCCTGGTAGCACGGGGCGTGGAAGAAGGCGGCATGGAAGCCTTGTTACGCACCGTGCCTGACGTATCCAGCACCTGTGAAGCAACAGCAGCAGCCGTCCCCGATGAAGGGGCACCCTATGTCGAACTGGATGAGCTTAAAAACTGTTCCGGACTTGCCTTGGGCAGTCCGACACGTTTTGGGAACATGGCAGCGGCAATGAAATACTTCCTCGATGGCAGCAGCAGCCTGTGGCTCAGCGGTGCTCTGATCGGCAAACCAGCAGGCGTCTTTACCTCCACCAGTTCCTTGCATGGCGGACAGGAAAGCACCTTATTGTCCATGATGCTGCCCCTGTTGCATCACGGCATGATTATCGCCGGACTGCCCTATTCTGAAGCGGCATTGCTCAGTACCACCACCGGCGGCACCCCTTATGGCACTTCTCATCTGGCGGGTAGGGATAGCAATCTACCCTTGTCAGAAGAAGAGAAAGCCCTGTGCAAGGCACAAGGAAAACGCCTCGCCATATTGGCACAAAAATTGGCATGATTCCGCAACTTCCCCTGGCAATGGGGTTGCGCCCGCAACTGAGCCTGGAGAACTTCATTCCTGGGAACAATGAGCAGTTACTGGCGTTGCTGCAAAGCATTGCCTGTGGGGGAAAAGATGAAGTGTTATTCATCAGTGGTGCCGCGGACAGCGGCAAGACGCACCTGCTCATGGGCTTGTGTCAACAGGCACAACAAAGCGGGCATTCCTGCGCTTACCTCCCTCTGGATGAACTGAAACAGCTTTCACCCGATTTGCTCCAGGGCATGGAAGAGATGGATATTCTTGCCTTTGATGGCATACAGCATATCGCCGCTGAATCCGACTGGGAAAAAGCCCTGTTTACCCTTTTCAATCTTGCTCGTGATAAAGGTAGCAGCCTGATATTCAGCGCCAACCAGGCGCCAAAACGGCTTCCCATTGAACTTCCGGATTTGCGCTCGCGCCTGACCTGGGGTGGCATCTATGCCTTGCAGCCTCTTGACGATGAGCAACTGAAAACACTACTTCAAATCCATGCCGAAAAACGCGGTTTGCAGTTGAAGCCCAAGGTCGCGCAATGGCTGCTTACTCACCACAGCCGCAATCCCAGACACCTGTTACAACTGTTAGATAAACTCGATCATGCTGCCTTGGCAGACAAGCGCCACAATCTGAGCCTGCCATTTGTGCAATCACAACTCCAAGCATCATGCGACTGACAGAAAAAGCACAGCAGCTGGTCGTACAGTACCTGCAGCCGGGTCAGGCAGCCATCGATGCTACCGCCGGGAACGGGCACGACACCTGTTTTCTGGCGCAACAGGTTGGCGCAGAGGGCAAGGTTTTCGCCTTCGATATCCAACAACAGGCGTTGGACAGCACCGCGTTACAATTAGGCCAGCAACAGCTGGACTCGCAAGTGCAGCTCTTCCATCTTGGACACCAGCATATGCGGGCGTCCATCCCCAGTAATTTCCACGGGAAAATCCGGGCGGTGATGTTTAATCTCGGCTATCTGCCTCACGGCGACAAGGATTTGACCACCGCTCGCCACAGCACGGTTCCGGCGCTTCAACAAGCCACTGATCTCCTGCATCCCCAGGGTATCCTCAGTGTCCTGTGCTATCGCGGACACCCAGGGGGCAGGGAAGAGACAGCTGCCGTGGAACAGACCCTGTTGTCCCTGTCTACACCCCACCGACACCTGAGCCGCTTCGATTCTCCCGGCCCGATATTATTCATACTGGCAGCCCACAAACATGTTTGACCACAGCGGACTGTGGGGGCTGTTTTTCAGCAGTTTTCTGGCAGCCACCCTGTTACCCGGCGGCTCGGAAGCCGTGCTGATATGGCTACAGCATCAGCAATCCTATCATTGGTTGCTGTTACTGTTTGTTGCCACCTTCGGCAATACACTGGGGGGATTGAGCAGTTGGGGTATCGGTCGCTGGCTACGACATTACACGCCCGATGCCGGCTTGAGCCAACCACGCCAACAACGGGCGCTGGGTTGGCTGGAACAACACGGTTCCCCATTGTTATTGTTGTCCTGGGTTCCCATTATCGGTGACCCCCTATGCGTTGCCGCCGGATGGATCAAGACGCCCCTGCTCATCTCCCTGTTGTTTATCGCCGTTGGAAAAGGCATTCGCTACGGCATTCTGCTATGGTTGGGAGCCTGAGAAACTGACAGACGATAGACATGCAACCGATTGTTATGGACCCCGCCTCTACCTCTTTGGATCAGCGATATGCCCTGGTACTAAGCAAACGCCGATCACGCCAACGCTTTCCAGAAGGCTGTGTCACCATCATGGAATCTGAAGCCGCCGCCATTGAAGCGGCTGACAATGACAAAAACCTATATGCAGGCGTTGTGTATGGTCCCTCACCTTCCTCCGAGGGCTTGCGCATCTACTATCTGGTGCGGTGGCTGACATGAATACACGTCTGGATTTCATCCGCCACGGACAACCCCAGGGCGGCAGCCTGTATCGAGGCGCTGACATCGATGATCCTCTGAGCGAATTGGGTTGGCAGCAAATGTGGCAGGCAGTGGGAGAAAAAAATCATTGGGATCAGATCATCTGCTCGCCCATGCGTCGTTGCCAGGAATTTGCCCAGGCATTGGCCGACAAGCATGGCGTGCCCCTGCATACCGAAGCTGATTTCCGCGAAGTGGGTTTTGGTGAATGGACCGGTCACAGCCCCAAAGACATCCAGCAACAATATCCACAAGCGTATCGGGGTTTCTATGCAGACCCGGTTAACAAACGTCCCAGGAACGCGGAAGATCTGCACAAGTTTGGAAAACGTGTTGCCCATGCCATGCAAAACGCCGTGAATCTGTTCGAGGGAAAACGTCTATTAATCGTTGCTCATGCGGGAGTCATGCGTGCGGCATTGGGGCATGTGATGCAGGCTCCTGCGGCAGCCTGGTATCGGGTCAAGGTCGACAATGCAGCCATCAGTCGTTTTGAATTCACCCCCCTGGGGTTTCAACTGGTGTTCCATAATCTGCCGGGGCTGGATCAAGTAGCAACTCGGCAGGTGTGAATTCCCCTGCAGGCACAGCAAACACTTGGGAACCTTTTTTCAATGGGATAAACCCTGCCTCCAGAACAGTCTGGCTTGCCTGACGCAAATCCTGCTTGAGCTTTTGCTGCTGCACTTCAATCGCAGCATGTATCTCACGTTCAAATAAATCCCGATTCAAGGCTTCATCAAGTTCGATCACCGCTTTGTCGATCACCACCCAGGCAATCAAACCTCCGACAGCACCGCATATCAAAGCGCCGGGGCCAGTGGGGCTGCATACCGCAGCACCTGTACCCGCGCCCGCCAGCACACCTCCGCCCTTGACCGCGGATTTCGCCGCCAGTTTGGCAAGTAATGTCGCTGCCAGATGGAAACTATTGGTTGCAGCAACCTTTGCCAGGGCTTTTTTGGCAACCATGGCGCCCAACCCCTTGGCGACCACGATTCCCGTTCCGGCTGCTGCCATACTGGCAAACAGCTGGCGATTAATGTCTGTAGATGTCAATTCAAAACCACGGGCAAACAACTGATCCAGGTCGAGGCTGTTGCCCACCACCGGCGTGGAGGAACCCACTGGCCAGGAGTTGGCGGCAACAACCAGTTGCAGTTGCGCAGACAATTTCTCACTGGATTGCTTCAGGCTCTGCAGCAATTGGGTATTCAGTGCCACCAACATATTATCTACATTGGTTTCCAGGGCAGCAGGCAGGAATACGGTTTCATTGAAACGTTGCTGCATATAGCTCCCCATGTCACCACCAATGGCATGGGCATAACGCATATACTCACCCGTCAGGGAATAATACCAATCGGCAAAATTCTCAACATTGTCATGCACTGAAGAGAAACTGGCATCAACCATTGCGTCGATCTGTTGTTGTATCTGCGAGGCAAGTTGTTCTTGCTCTGTGATGACCTGATCCTGCATATCCAGGGAAAGTTGCAAACGTTTTGACTCCGGCACGATACGCTGCTCGCCATTGAGTATCACATACATCAAGTCCTGCACTGGGGGAGAGCTTTGCTGCAACTGAGCATCAGCCAACTGGCGGCCACCCCGCAATACTGCAAAAACCGTAACCAGAGCCAACACCAGGATGGCGATAAAAAATCCCAACCATAGCAACTTTGAAGAACTGCCGACTTTAGTGTTCACAGCCTGTCCGCATCAAATTCTCTACATCTGTTTTTTGCATGGAAGCACCCAATAACATCCGACTCCAAGCCCACATGGACAGCCCCGACCAGAAGAAGAACAGGAGCCATCCCATTATCTGTGTCCAACGACTATCAAGACTATCCAATCCTTGATGCACTGCTTTTTCTGTCCATGCCTGTTGTATTGCCCGTATTCTGATCAAGGGAGAAACAATCTCACATTCCTGATCAACCTGCCTGGCGGCGTACATGGCAGTCTGTTGCCAGGTAAGATTGCCATAGTCAGGTCGTGCAACGAATAGTTGCCCCAACGACAGTACCACAAGTAACAGCAGGGTATTGGCAACAACCAGAATCTGACGCCCGACAACTCCTTGATATTTTTGTTTTATCTGGTTAGAAAACAACGAATAGCGACGGCTCAACCCATACAGCAACACCACATCTGCCACCAACACCCACCACAGCCATCCCGACCAAGTTGCTGATTCAACAAGCAACATGAAAGCAAGTAAGGTTGCTTTCAGCAATTGCCAAAGCAGCAACAACGTTTTACCGCACAGAAACTTTGCCAGAGCGGTGCGAGGCTGAAGGTACATGCCCACCCATGCACGGCGGCGCATGACAGCCACTTCCAGCATGTTCATGAACACAAACCCTAGAACTGGTATCAGCAACAGCAATAGAGTTCCACAGGAAAAATCCTGTCCCCCAAGGCTCCATCCAAAAAGCAAACCGGCAACAGCCAGCATAAGAAGTAATTGCATA
>CAYXOS010000023.1:0-14925 GCA_964467115.1 uncultured Sedimenticola sp. | reverse complement strand
CTCAACATTTCCAATGAAAAACAGGGCATTGTCTGCACCTAAAATATCGGACAGCAAAACCTCAGTGCAATGTGGGAAGCTTTTTCATTGGCTCGATCAGGTATTCAAGTCCATTCACCTTAATTTCCAACGCCAACTGCATCAACTGCCCCAACTTGCCTTCCGGAAACCCCTGGTTGGAAAACCACAGCAGATAAGGTTCGGGCAGATCGATCAATACCCTTCCCTGATATTTTCCGAACGGCATGGTCATCTTCGCCAGTTTCAGCAGATCCTCTTTGTCAAACAAGGGCACAAATCCAACTCGAAATTTCAACCAGTGACTACCATAGCACGCACCTTTGTCAGACTTCCAACTTGTGAAAAAGAAGGTATTTTTCTACCCAAACTTTACCCACCCCCCAATGGGGTGCTTTACGCTAGAATTCCTATGGGAATTACGCTAACAGCAGGGTATATTTGCAACTTCCCTGCCTACCGACGGACACAGGACAAGCAACAACACATGAACACCATCAACGACACCGAAATACAAGGTCGCATTCTCATCGTGGAAGATGAGCCTATCATGCAGGAAATACTGCAGGTTGCTTTACGCAATAGTGGCACCGTGTACTTGGCCACCGATGGTGAACAAGGATTGAAGAAAGCTTTGGAACTGGTTCCGGATCTAATTGTAACTGACGTTATGATGCCTAAAAAGGACGGCATCGAAATGCTGCGCGATATTCGCTCCATCGAGTCCATACGCAATATTCCTGTCATTGTGTTGAGCGGAAACAACGAGCTCAATAATCGCATTACCGGTCTGCAAAGTGGTGCCGATGACTACCTGCCAAAACCCTTCAATGCCGTTGAATTGCAGCTTAAAGTCAAATCCATTCTGATGAAAAAACTGTACGAGAAACATCTCATCAGCAAAAACCTGAAGTTACTGACTACCTTGAAGGAACTCAAGGAAACCCAGATGCAACTGGTACATACCAGTAAACTCGCTTCCATTGGTGAACTGTCCGCTGGCATGGCTCACGAAATCAACAACCCCGCTCTTGCCATAAGCAATTCATTTGAACTCATCTGTAAACGCCTGCAGCAAGTAAAAGAGGGCAGTAAAACATTGGATCAGGCTTGCTTGGATGTACAAAATTTTTCCGCTACAGGACAACACGCCATCGACCGAATCCGTAATATTGTCAACTCTCTGTTGGATTTTTCTCGCAAGAACCGGGAGAATCTTTCCCAGGTTGATATCCATGAAGGCATTGACAGCACCCTGGCAATCCTTAATCATCAACTACAAGGGGAAGTTGAAGTACACAAGCAATACACAAATATCGACCCTATAATAATCGACTTGGCGCAGCTCAATCAGGTTTTCATGAGTCTGTTGATGAATGCACTCCAAGCTATAAAAGAAAAAAAGCGGCAAAACATGGATTCTGGCAATATCTGGATCACAAGTCGGCAAGATGCTGACTATGTTTATCTGTCATTCAAGGATGATGGTATCGGTATAAAAGAGCAGGATCTGGGTCAGATTTTCGATCCTTTTTTTACCACCAAGGACATGCACAGCGGCACCGGATTGGGTCTGAACATAAGTTATCGCATTATTCAGGCAGTTCACGGACAAATCGATGTCGACAGCGAAATCAATGTCGGCACTACTTTTTCCTTGAAATTACCCAAAGCACCATCGGAATAATTATTTCGACACGGATGTAACGAATCTTGAACAGCAAACAACAACCAATCATTGTTTCAGGGAACCATCATGGCTAACACAGACCAATACCACCTCAACGCACTGCAGCTGTCTCTGCAGAATATTGACTATCGCAAGTACCCTATTCTCCTGGTAGATGATGACCAAGACGTACTGCAAACCATGAGTGCAATTTTTGAGGATACCTTCGATGTAGATTCCACCACTCGCACCGATGAAGCCATCAAAATGCTACACGAAAAAGAATATGCAGTATTGGTTTCAGACCAAAAAATGCCTCAAGTCAGCGGTGTAGGACTGCTCGCCATGGCAAAAGAAATGGCACCCAGAACAATACGGGTATTGTTGACCGGATACACTGACCTGGACAGTGCGATTGATGCCATCAACGAGAGTTATGTCTTTCGTTATATACAGAAAAACATCTCCACTGAGGAAAAAGAAAACCACATCAAGGATGCTATTGAGCACTATTTATTGACCCAGCCCCAAGGTGGCAGCCAATCATGAAGCTATTCACTGTTGCCGCCCTCGGCTTTCCTTCCTCCAAACTGACAATGCTCGAACAAGCTTTCTCGTTTACGGTTTTGGTAAAACGCGCCAGAGCTTATGAATTGGTCAAAGACCTCGACCCGTCTTCCCCGGATATTGTGCTGGTTAACATTGAATCCCCCGAAGCACTGGCAAACTGGGAAGCCTACAAGACGAAAAAAGGCACATCGGCTCCTCCTTTTGCGGCAGTTTCCACCAAAATTCCGAGAAAGGCCAAATACCAGATACGCTTGCCCTTCTATGCTCCCCGGGTATTGAAAGTGCTTGATGAGATCTCGATCAAAGAGCTGAAATTTGTGCCAGAAATCACCATTGAAGACGAAGATAGTGAACACCCGGTCAACATCCTGAATGTGGCAACCCTTCCTGATCCACCCCCTGCCCCGCAGGAACAGCAAGATGTAATCGTAACCAATAAAGCCAGGCATACAGTTCTGGTAGTGGATGGCAATACCTCCACCCAAAAACTCATGGGATTGAACCTGACCCTGTTGAAACTGGACGCCGACTATGCCAATGATGGAGAATCCGCAAAAACTCTCCTGCAGCGCAACACCTATGACGCGGTATTTATCGAAGCGACATTGCCGGACATGAGCGGGTATGAGTTATGCAAGTCTGTCCACAACGAATTGAACAACACTGAATTGCCTGTCATCATGCTTGCCGACAAAAACAACAGTATCAACAAACTCCGTGGCAAAATGGCGGGTTGCAGCATCATCAAGGGCAAACCACTCACACACCAGGAGCTGGAAGAAATCGCTAAGGAATATATTTTTTCTGGTTGATCCCACTTGTAGGAGCCCTGTCGGACTTAATGCTGTTCCCAAACAAAAAACCCCGCTGTTAAGCGGGGTTTAGGTCGATATGGTGCCCAGAGACAGAATCGAACTGCCGACACGAGGATTTTCAATCCTCTGCTCTACCGACTGAGCTATCTGGGCATTACTGTATTGCGTTACAGCAAGGCGGCATATTTAAGCTGGAAGAGCGGCATTAGTCAAGTAAAATCATAGCTTGATATTAAATTCTGGTGGATTTACCGCACCACCACCAAAAAAGAATTTTTCCATCTCTTCTTCCAGAAACTTTCTGTCCTTGGGATTCACTGGCGAAAGACGATGTTCATTCAGCAGCATGGTCTGGTGTTTCAACCATTCCTGCCATGCCTGTTTCGAGACATTTTCAAACACCCGCTGCCCCAACTCACCGGGATAAGTGGGTCGATCCAATCCCTCCGCCTGTTTTCCCAATTTTACACAATCCACCATTCGGCTCATTTCAATTCCTCTTTCAATTCTTGAAGCAATTGCTGCACTGGCGCTGCCAGCCCGCGTTTTTGCACTTGAGAGAGGTTATACCAGACCTGTCTATCTCCATCCAGCACTGGCAAACCCGTTTTTTGAAGCAGGATTACAACGGGGTGAATGTGCAGGTGAAAATGGCTGAAACTATGTTTGCGCGGCGACAGATGCCATGCAGAACGCGATTTCCCTTGCAGATGTAAACTCAGCCATTGTTCCGGGCTAACCCCCATATCCAGCTCAGGAAAGCTCCACAACCCACCCCAAATACCTGCTGGTGGCCGCTTTTCCAACAGCACGTTGTTGTTTTCATCAACCATCATCAGCATTTGCAGCTTGCGCTCCGGCAATCCTTTGCGTGGCTTGCGCCCCGGGTAATCCTGTACCTGCCCACGCTTGTGGGCAACACAAAGGTTTTGCATGGGGCAGTGACTGCAATCCGGGTTAGCGCGTTTGCACAGGGTTGCCCCCAAGTCCATTATCGCTTGATTATAATCACGAACATGGTCTGCCGGCGTCAGCTCTCGGGATAGCTGCCACAGGCGTTTTTGCACCGATGAGGTTCCCGGCCAACCTGCCACGGCATATACCCTGGCAAGCACACGTTTTACGTTGCCATCGAGAATGGCATGATGCTGACCACATGCCAGAGAAAGAATTGCAGCCGCAGTAGATTCTCCAATGCCCGGCAACATCAGTACCTGTTCATATTCTTCCGGAAACTCCCCCTGATGTTCTTGCTGTACCTGAACAGCCGCACCATGCAGATATCGAGCACGTGCGTAGTATCCCAACCCAGACCAATAGTGAAGCACTTGATCAAGATCAGCCGCCGCCAAATCCCCCAGGGTCGGGAATGCCTGCATGAAGCGTTGAAAATAGGGAATAACCGTTGCTACCTGGGTTTGCTGCAACATGATTTCAGACACCCAAACCCGATATTTGCTTCTTTGTTTTTGCCAGGGAAGATCTTTTCGCCCGTGATCAGAAAACCAGTCCAGAAGTTGCCCGGAAAAAACCGCTGCATTGTCATTGCTCATACCGTCATTCCACTCAGCACTATTGATCCGGCATCAATACAGACGCCCAAATAATCCATTTTTATCGTTAAAATACAATAAGCTGTGTTATTTCACACAGTTCTCTGATTTTTTGGACATATCATACGCCAGATTGACAAATGTCGTATTTACAACTTTTTCCAAACTGTTACCATCAGCGCACCACTATGAATGGAGACGCAACATGTTCAGGCAACTTACATCTGCTTTGCTTTTAGGTTTGACCCTGGCATCACCTGCCTTTGCCAGCAGCGCAGCAGACGACGTCCAGGTTCTCGCCCCCTGGGCACGAGAAGTACCACCGGGGCTAACCACCAGCGCTGGTTTTTTAAGCTTAAAAAACACAGGATCAACGGCACATCAACTAACTGCCGCCGAATCCAGCAATACTGGCAAGGTAGAGCTTCATACCCATATAAATGACAACGGCGTCATGCGTATGCGGCCTGTAGAGAATATTCCTGTGCCAGCAGGTACCACAACAACGCTACAACCTGGCGGCTACCATTTGATGTTGATGAAACTGAAGAAGCCCCTGAAATCTGGTGACAAGATGCCCCTGACCCTGGAATTTGAAGATGGCAGTAAAAAGCATATCGAACTCGAGGTACGCCATTTCAGCATGGAAAAAATGAACCACATGAACATGGGGCATTGATCCAAAGCGCTTACAACGCCAGGGGTCAGCGTCAAATCACGCCAAGTTGTTGATTTTATGATCTCTCACCTTAATTTGACGCTGACCCCCGACAAGTACAGACATAATTCGTTTTGTACACAATAGATCAGATCTTCCCTGGCAATACTCGGGCAAACAACGTGACAATCAAACCCTATTATATTTTTCTACTATTACTTTTGTTCAACACTCAGGTCTTCGCCTGGTCGCTATTTTCCGCTGAGGAAGAGCGCTACCCCGGCATGGGCGGTGAATTTACCCTGTCATCTGCATCAGGGGATATATCGCTAAAGGATTTTCGCGGCAAGGTGGTACTCATTTATTTCGGCTACACGTCCTGCCCGGATGTTTGCCCTACTTCTCTTGGCGCTTTGTCTGCCGCACTGAAAAAACTTTCTGATCAGGAAATGGCACAATTTCAGCCATTGTTCATCAGCGTCGACCCCGCTAGAGATAATGTAGAAAAACTGGCAACCTACTCCCAATACTTCCACCCTAAAATGATAGGTGCAACCAGTGACCTTGAATATCTACGCTCACTCGCCAAACGATACGGCGCTTATTTCAGAAAAGCAGAAGTAGGTAATTCTTCCCTTGGATATGCCATAGACCATTCGTCAACAATTTATGTCGTCGGAAAAAACGGCAAACTGATCGATATGATTCAGCACGGCGGCTCTGCCAAACGTATTCTCGAACACCTGAGAGAGATACTGAAGGATTGATGCACATGGGTCGATGCCAAGGATCACGATATTCCCGAGGCTGTACCATGGACGGCACAGCCTCGTGTATCTAAATCTTTTCGATGGCCGTAAGCCATTATAAACCCTGTTAATTAGCATCCTCAGGGATCACGGTAGTTAATCCCCAGAACTCCCACATGCGTACACCACCACGATAGTATTTGATTTTATCCGCAGGGTATCCAGTAGCTAACACCCCTTTGATGCCCCGGATAGACTGGCCACAAGAAGCCCCGTTGCAGAACAAGACCAAATCTTTTGCTTCGGTAAAATCCCACTTCTCGGTTTTATATTTTGCATCAATGATTCCCCAGTCTTCCAGCAGGGCAGTGAAAAAACCAATCTCACCGCGCTCCTTTCCCCCAAATTTCTTCAACAACGCCACCACTTCTTCTGAATCTGGCGCTTTGCTCAATTTGGTGAACGGGATATTTACCGCCCCGGGAATCGTACCTTTCTTGAACCAGGAAGGGGTGCGTGCATCGATCAATATACCTTTTTTGTCTCGCAGGGCGTTCTCCATGAAATCGAGCAACTCCACTTCACCATATATACCAACATCCGGGTTGACGGGAAACATGGGCTTGAGACAATGAGGAGGACAAGGGCGACTGGTTTTCGCCATATACCCAACCAATTGGTAGTCGGGGTTCTGCACTCGCTCTATTTTTACACTTTGCCCTTCATGAACGACATAGATATAGGGCTTATCACTTGTCAGGCCGACGAAACGCGAATTGGCCTTGTTTACTTCTGCCGCATTTCCCTGAGACGCAAGCAAACCACTCAATACCAGTAAAACAAATATGTGCTTAATTCCTGCTTTCATACCAAACCTCATGTTTAACGTGGGTGTTGAAAAACACCGTTTTCGACACCCTGTGGGTGGCACAAGGATGTGCCACCATTTTTGATGGCTTTGAGCCATTGAAAATGAAGGAAGTGGGAAACCACGTTTTCCGCTTCCAGCGGTTACGCCAATGGCAGCTCTATGGATACCCTCAATGTTTCAACTTGAGCTGTATAACCAAACGTCTGATTTTTTTTATCGGCACTCCAGCAGAAAACTCCTGAAAAACCTTGTGCTGATCATCTGCTGAAAGTGACTGATACATGGAAAATGTTCCGTGGTGACGATTGCTCAAAAAGGTTTCAAAGCCCGCTTGGCTTTGTTGTCCTTCGGTTTCACTTTTCACCTCCAGGGAAGGCACGGGGGCAATACCGGGATCCAGCTCTTCGGTGGCCTCCAGTTTTGATGCCTCGGTATCTACATATTGATCGATATTGTTAAGGTAGTCGTCCTCAGACACAGCCAGACAGTTATTCACCACAACCAGACACGCGCCCAATAACAATATTTTCCGCAATAACATTTCCTTACTCCCATATGTATCCACATCAAGTTGCCTGCTATCCGCTGGAGAGCAACTCGATAAGGGTGGAGCGCTATACCTACTACTTACTTACAGCACTGGAGCAACATCTTATAGGATGATTTTGTGACACACATCGTGGAATAATTGGTAAAAATGGGGTATTAAAACTACCCAGTCGGAGGAGATTTTTCAGATGAAAGATTCAGTTGGGCATATCAGGTAAGGCAAACAGCACGTCTATAGATACACACGCAGCGGATTCAAATTGAACAAACACAAGTCTGCTCCCTGTTTATGCATCCCACCCTTGGGGTAACGATGCACCCACGCCGTTGCCATACCCAGCCGCATCGCTGGCAGCATGTCCCTTTCCCAATCATCACCGACATGTAACATTTGCTCAAATGTACAGCCAGACAAGGATGCCAACTGGTGAAACATGCCAGGATCAGGTTTGGCGCATCCTATATCCTCCGCGCTCAGAGAATAATGAAAACACCCTCGCAAGGGAGTGCGTTCTACCTCGGCATTGCCATTGGTCAGGGATACCAGAATATAGCGTTGACCCAGTTCTTCCAACAGGGGTCGCACATCTTCCCATGGAGTAACACAATTGCGCGCATTACGAAACACGGTCATTGCTTGTGCCGCCAATGAGGATGAATATCCATAGGCAGCCAATGCTGCCTCCAGGGTTTTCAGACGCACCAGGGTCAAATTGTGGGCAAGTTGTGGATGTTCCTGCATGAATTCAAGGCGTTGATCACGCATATCGAATACAGACAATGCACTGGCCATATCGGGGGCATTCAGCTTCAACCATTGGTGCAGCTCACGCTCCGCAGCCATGATCACTGGTTGCATGGGCCACAAAGTATCATCGAGGTCAAAACTGATCAGCCGGATATTTTCAAACATAGGAAAGCTCTGAATTCAACAGGATATTGAAAAATACCGTTTTTCGCTTCCGTGGTTGAAAAAGTCCATAGAAGAACGTTTTCTACATCCTACTAAAGGGAAGCGCAGTTCACATGGTTACCCACTGTTGGCAGAGATGCCCTCATAGACAATGCTCAGGATGTCTATAACGCTGGCAACACCCGCTGCTCGATAAATCTCGCTAACGCGCCCAACTCAGGTTGGCGTTCTGCAATCTCTACGATGTAGCCCAAAGTACGCGGAATATCAGCCAGATAGCCTTCTTTTCCGTCTCTGTGCGCCAGACGGGCAAAAATTCCTGCCGCTTTGAGATGGCGCTGCGCACCCATCAGGTCGAACCAACGCATAAACCGGTTCTCATCTGCATCCCGCAACACACCGGATTGCACACATAGTTGATAGTAGCCCCATGCCCACTCATCCACTTGTATTGCCGGCCATTTGATATAGCAATCCCGAAGCAGGGACACCAAATCATAGGTAACGGGTCCTTGCACGGCATCCTGGAAGTCGATAACCCCTGGCTGCTGCACCGGACATGCCATGAGGTTACGCGAATGAAAATCCCGATGCACGAACACCTGGGGTTGCTCCAAGGCCGCCTCAGCCAGGATTGTAAAACAATCATCCAGCATCTTTTTCTCATCTGCTGTCAGTTCCAATCCCAGGTGCTTGTTCAGCAACCACTCTGGGAACAGGGACATTTCACTCATCAACAGTTCCCGGTCATACGTTGGCAAGGCTGAGGCATCCACACATGCCTGCATACTAACCAGGGCAGCCAGGGCATCACCGTACAGGCGATCCACCTTTTCTGGATCAAGCACATCCAGATAGGCTGCTTGTCCCAGGTCTTCCAGCAACAGAAAACCCTGCTGCAAATCCTGAGCATGGATCTGAGGCACATGTACACCAATCTGTTGCAACCGCTGGGCAATGTCGACAAAAGGCGCGCAATCTTCCTGCTCTGGCGGCGCATCCATGGCGATAAGGGTTTTCCCATCCGGGAGAGAAATACGGAAATAACGACGAAAACTGGCATCCTCTGAGGCCGGTTTCAGGGTAAAATCAGTCAAACCAGCATCTGTTCTGAGCCAGTTTTCCAATTGGGATAGACGTTCAGACATATTATTTATTGGAACAAGCATTGAATCAGCCGTCATTCTATGCGATTTTAGCCGCGCCCGCGTGGAAACTACCGGATTTATGGACTTGGAACTTTACCCTACTAAAAGCACCTGCTCAGAAAGCTCTGATTTGTTCTGTACCAAGCAAATTGTGTCTGAAACCCCCGATAACAAGGCAGAGTTGACCACGAGCAGCCCGTTGCTGGCAAAAATGCCAACAAAGTTATCGAGGGTTTCAGGCGCAAGAAATGTGTTCTGGAATGGTTCTGATCTTCCCTCCATTGCCTTTCTACTGCTTTTGCTCTTTAGCGGCAGCAGTATGGCTGAACAGAATCGTTGGGAATGCCGAGCGGCATCGAATGGTACGGGCTGGGAATGCAGCGAAGCCAGCAATTTGTTATCGCCATTACCCCCATCTGTTTTCAAATCAGCCCCCAAACAGCAGCCATCGGTTCAACCTGCTGCGGCTCCTGCTCTTCTTGAACAAGAAATGTTGCCTCAGCCCAATAAAAAGACACCCGCAGCAGAAACCCAACCTCACCCTGCACAAACACAACAAATTGAGCCGCCCCCAAGCCAGGACAGCACGACAAGCTCGGCACCTTTAGCGCCTCAACAGCAAATGGAATCCCCGGTAGAAAAACCCCAGGCTCACCCTACGCCAACGGAAACCCCTGAAACTGCACCTGAGTTGAACACAGATGGCAGCGACATCACTACGCCCCTTCCTGAAACGAAGCAAGCAGAAGCCGGGGGTTCTGACAGCAATGAACAATACCGCCAGCTACTGGATGAAGGAATGGCCTGGAATCAATGTCGGATCAACCCTGTAGTCAGCCACAACCCAGGTAACGATGAGCGCATTCATATTGAAGCCGACGCAGCCACGGCACTGCCGCGAGAAAGCACCGCAGACTTCCAGGGAAACGTCATCATTCGTCAACCGGGTAAAACCTTGTATGCGGAAGATCTGCATTTCGATAATCAACGCCAATTGGTCAAAGTTGATCAACAATTGCTGATCACACTGCAAGATCTACGTCTGCTGGGCGACAATGCCTGGTATGATTTGAACAAGAACCAGGGTGATATGGAGCACATCAGCTACCGTATCCCCAGCCGCAAAGCACGCGGCCAGGCCAGCAAGATGTCCTTGCTGGACAAGGAACACAGTCGTTACGAAAATATCAGCTACACAACCTGTCCACCAGGCAACAAGGGCTTTGTGCTGTCCGCCCAGCGAATGGAAATCGACCAGAAAAATCAAATTGCCACATTCAAGGCAGCAAAACTACGCTTTCTGGGTGTTCCCATCTTTTATACACCCACCCTCACCGTTCCCCTGGATGACGCACGCAAAAGCGGATTGCTGGTTCCCTCTCTGGGATATTCCTCAAAAAACGGGCTGGATCTGACCCTGCCCTACTATTTCAACCTGGCGCCCAATTACGACGCCACCCTTACCCCACGCTTGCTGAGTAAGCGGGGTTTATTGCTCGGGGGTGAATTTCGCTTCCTCAGCCCTCAGCACAAGGGTCAGCTGCAAGCCGAAATTCTTCCCGACGACCGTCTCTGGGATGGACAGAGCACCCGCGGCGCGGTTCGTGCCCGCACCCACAGCAACCTCAACACCCTGGTACCGGGAATGGCCGCCGACCTGGATCTGAACTGGGTCTCTGACAACAGTTATCTTGACGATCTGGGACAAAGCCTGGCCGTTACCAGCACCCGTCACCTGCGCAATCGTGCCGCCCTGAGCTGGGGAAATCTCAACTGGAATGCCTTGGCCGAATTACGCCATTACAAGACCCTGGATGAAACCATCTCTCCCGAGAATCGACCTTACAGTCTGTTACCGAGACTGTCCCTAGACTGGCTACAATACCAGGGGCCCGGCAATTTGGATTACAGCTTCAACGCCGAGTTGAGCAATTTCTACCGCGAAAACAGCGTTACCGGTCAGCGCATCGACCTGAAACCTCGCATCGGTCTGCCCCTGCGCCGGGATTGGGGGTTTGTAGAACCCGCTATCAGCGCACGCTACACCAGCTATTCCCTGGAAGACCAACTCCCAGGCAAGGACAATTCACCTTCACGTAGCACATACAGTCTCAGCCTGGATAGCGGATTGTTCTTTGACCGGGAAAGTAACTGGTTTGGTGAGTCCATCACCCAAACCCTGGAACCCAGAGCTTACTATTTGTACACTCCTTACGAAAACCAATCAGACATCCCCTTGTTTGACACCAATTATCTTGATTTCAACTTCAACAACCTTTTCCGGGACAATCGTTTCAATGGCCCAGATCGGGTGGGTGATGCCAATCAACTGACCCTGGCACTGACCAGTCGCCTGCTCTCTGGGAAAAGTGGCAGGGAACTGTTGAGTGCTCGCATTGGTCAAATTTATTACTTTGAAGACAGACGAGTTACCTTGAGTGACGATCAAGGGATAGATACCAGCACCTCCTCCGTTATTGCCGATATATCCACCGGTATTTTTGACCACTGGCTATTGCGGGCAGGCGTACAAATAGATCCAAATGCCGATGTGGCACTTCAGCAGGGGCTGGCACAAGCCAGCTACCAGGGTGAAGAAGGGCAACGTGTACACGCATCCTGGCGATTGCGGGAAGGGGTGCTGGAGCAAACCGATCTGGCCGCCTATTGGCCAGTTTCTGAAAAGCTCAGTCTCATCGGTCGCTGGTATTATTCTGTGGAGGAAAGTCACTCCCTGGAAACCGTGGCGGGGGTGGAATACGGCGACTGCTGCTGGCGCTTCCGCGCTATCTGGCGTCGCTATCTGGACAATAACGGAACAGATTACACCAATTCAGCTCTCCTCCAGCTTGAACTTAACGGGCTGGGCAAGTTGGGCAACAACATTGATAATTTCCTGGATAGAACAATTTATGGCTATTAATACTGCTTTTTCACGTCATTGGCTGAGTGCTTTGCTACTGATTGGTTTTTCAACATTCTTCACCCAAGCACCCGCCGAAGAGTCCGAACTCATGGATCGGATCGTTGCTGTCGTCAATGACGATGTGGTGTTGCAAAGCGAGCTACAGATGGAAATTGCCGCTGTTCGCGCCAAACTTGCGAAAGCAGGAGCTTTGGACATTCCAGAAGATGAGTTGGCAAGACAAGCACTGGAACGCCTGATCGTCAACAAGCTGCAAATGGCAGAAGCAAAGAAGCTGGGCATCAATATCGACGATGAAACCTTGCTTACCGCCATGAACAACATCGCCAATCAAAATGGACTGTCTCTGGATGAGTTGCAAACTGCTTTGCAGGAACAGGGAATGTCCCTGGATGAATATCGCCAGGAATTGCGCAACGAAATCACCTTACAACGATTGCGCAACCGCGAGGTTGTAGCCCGCATCCAGATTACCAAGGCAGAAGTCGACAACTACCTCGCCCACGCTTCAGAGAACCCTGGAGGGCGCAATGCTTACCATATCCGACATATTTTGATTCCTACCCCGGAAGGCGCCTCAAGTGCCGAGATTGCCGAGGCAAAGAAGCAGGCCGAGCAGATTATGCAACGCCTGGAGCAAGGTGAAAACTTTGCCGCCCTTGCCAGTCGCTATTCTGCAGGCAGACAGGCTTTGGAAGGTGGTGACCTGGGCTGGCTGGAAGCGGGACAAGTTCCCAGCCTGTTCATCAACGATCTGTCGAACATGGAGCGAGGGGATGCCAGAGGTCCTTATCATGCCGCCAGCGGTTTTCATATAATCAAGCTCGAAGATTACAAAGGGGGCGATCGCAATATCATCAAGCAAACCCATGCACGCCACATTCTGATACGCACTGACGAACTCACCTCTGATGATGATGCTAAAAATCGTCTACAGCAGCTTTATCAACGCATCCAGGGGGGAGAAGATTTTTCTGCGTTAGCACGCGCACATTCCGATGACAAAGGCTCTGCCATCAAGGGCGGCGACCTGGGTTGGGTAAGCCCCGGAAACCTGGTGCCGAAATTCGAAGAAGTCATGGACAGCCTTCCGAAAGACGGCCTGAGCGAACCCTTCCGTACCCAGTTTGGCTGGCATATCGTGCAGGTGCTGGAGCGTCGTGATTTCGATGCGACGGAAGAAGTCAAAAGAAACAAGGCAAAACTGGCGTTGCGTAAACGTAAGGCAGATGAAGCCTTGCAACTTTATTTACGTAAACTACGCGACCAGGCATTTGTTGATATACGCCTGGAGGACAAATACTGATGCTACCCCCATCTGTTACCGCTAATAGGATGGAGACTCAGGCTTGAGCCTCATCATTACAGCGGGCGAACCAGCCGGCATTGGACCTGACCTGGTTGTCGAAGGGGCATCTCGGGGACTGAATGTTCCTGCACTTGTCGTTGGCGATCCAGCTCTGCTGGCTCAGCGAGCCAAACTGCTGGGGTTTGATATCCATATCATCGAATCAGACACATGCCCTGCAACCCCCTCCCCCAAGGGGGAGCTGGTCGTGTATCCGGTCAAGATGAAGCAAGATTGCACACCAGGGAAACTGGATGTCAATAATGCAGAATATGTGTTGGAATGCCTGACCATCGCAGCAAATGCCTGTCTGTCAAAAAAAATGGCCGGCATGATCACGGGGCCTGTACACAAAGGCATTATCAATGATGCCGGCATCCCCTTTACCGGGCACACAGAGTTTCTAGCTGAACTGAGCCACAGCTATCCCGTCATGATGCTGGCATGCCCCGGCTTACGGGTTGCACTTGCCACTACCCATATGCCTCTTAGCGAGGTAAGCAGCGCCATAAACAAAGAACTGCTGACGAAGGTCATAAATATTTTGCATTCTGATCTTAGAAATCAGTTTCATATTGGCAACCCCAGAATTTTGGTATGCGGACTTAATCCCCATGCAGGGGAAGGCGGTCATCTGGGCTTTGAAGAAATCAAGGTTATTTCACCTGTCCTGGAGGCCCTTAGAAGCAAAGGAATGCAACTTTTTGGCCCCCTTCCTGCGGACACATTGTTTACCCCGCGCTACCTGAAGGAAGCAGATGCAGTTCTCGCCATGTATCACGACCAGGGGTTGCCGGTGCTCAAACACAAAGGATTTGGCAAGGCAGTCAATATCACCCTCGGACTGCCCTTCGTGCGCACCTCTGTCGATCATGGTACCGCCCTCGACCTGGCAGGTACGGGCAAAGCAGATATTGGCAGCTTACTCGCCGCTATCGAACAAGCTTCACAGATGGGGATGGCGCAATAGACATTTACAGCTGAAGCATGCCGTACATCCTGTACATGCGCCGCTCCTGTGCTTGACCTCCAGGGATGGAGGGAATGCTGGAAATGTCTGGAACATTTTCAGTGCCCTGCGCCCGCGGCATACGACCGCCATGGATGGCGGAAGTGCAGAAAATGCAGGAGCATTTTT
>CAYXOS010000022.1:0-25281 GCA_964467115.1 uncultured Sedimenticola sp. | reverse complement strand
CCACCTTCACCCCAGGATTTTCCCTGGGCAAGGTAGCGTTCAGCGGCTTGACCGACGATCCAGGTGGAATAGTAGGCGACGGCACCTTGTGCGCCGCCAGTGACCAGGGTGGTCAATCCTGCAGACCCCAGCTTCAGGGCAGAAGAGATAAAATGTACCGCCCAGATGGTTCCCATGAGTAGCAGCATCTGACCGCCGATAGTCTTGATCAAATCACTGGCTTCGTTTCTACTCAGGGGCAAGGCATAGAGTTTGGACAAGTGAACGATCATGCTCACATCCACCACCGCAGCCGCCACCAGATCTGCCACAGGAACCGGGTTGAGTGCCACCGCAACCCCCTTGGCAGTACAGTATTTTCGTATCAGTTTTTGCCCCAGATCCCGCCTGGCGTTGAGTATGCGTTCACCCACCTGATCACTGAGTTCACTGGCGAACAGCGAGGCATTGAGGGCGGCGAGGGTGTTGCCTTCACTTTGCAGAATATCCCACAAGCGTTCCTTGACCCAGGCGATATCCGTGGCAGGCCTTTGCCATTCTTCAGTTTCATTGCCGTCTTCGTCAACACGTATGATCAAGCGTTCAGCAGGGTCTGCGCTTGCCATGACGATATTGCGTTCATCCACAATGTCTTTGGCATGTGTGGTGATGGATTTCATCAACGTATCCTGCTCTGCCGGACTGTAGCGATCCACTTTGTTCAGAACCAGGAGAATGGGGCGGTGCTGGGCGGCAATTTCCCGCAGTGCCTGGGTTTCAGTTTCCGTAAGGTCTGAATCGACCACAAACAAGACCAGATCCGCTCGTCCTGCAACTTCTCTTGCCAGTTGTTCTCTGGCTTCGCCATCCACTTCGTTGATGCCGGGGGTGTCGATGAGGAAAACGCCGCCATCTTCGTATTCCTGCCATTGTCCACGTTCTGCCTGGGTGGTTTCACCATGGAGCGGGCTGGTGCTGAAACGCTTTTCTCCCAGCAGGGCATTGAGCAGGGCTGATTTACCGACGCTGACGCGCCCGAACACCGCGATATGCAGATGTCCATGTTCCAGGCGATCCAGCATGGCCTGGACTTCGTCGTAGTCCTGTCGTAGCGACTGGCGCACCTCTTCGGGCACTCGCTGGTCATTGATCAAGGCATCCAGGCTTTCCTGTGCCAAATCGAGTGGGTCGTCGCTGCTGTTCTCAGTTGTCTTTGTTGCGTCTGACTTCCTGGAAAGCCAGTTTGGCATAGTGAACGGCAGACGCTTTAATATCTTCACCAAGTTGATCCTCGAACTGGTTGGCTACTTGTAAGGGGTGGAGTTCTCCGCGGCTGTCCAAAGATGCCGCCAGGCTTTTTCCCAGGGCATCGAAAAGAAAACCATAAACCACCGCATGCAACAACCCGCCGGCTACTGTGCCAACGCCTGGAAAAGCCTTGAGGGCGTTGCCGGCTACGGCGAGTAACAAGGTGGTTTGTTTGCGTACGCGATTTTGTATTAATTCCAACAACAGATCCAGATCTACCTTACGCACAGGTATATCATACAACCTGGACAGATCTTTTATCATCTGGGTTGCCAGGAATCCCTGAATGAGAATATCAGTGCCGGGGGTCATGGCGGCGATTGCGCCAGCGACCGCTTTTTTGGAATAGCCGGAGACGATTTTCTGGGCTTTTTCTTGTCGGTGAATTTGCAGTTGCTGGTTGAGCTGCTGTTTGACCAGCACGAATACGGAACTATCTCGCAGATTGTCCAGGGTGCTGCTGTGGTTGTCGATGATGCGTTGCAAGGCGCGTTGCAATGTGTCTATCTTTGGCGGTATTTCCCTGGAGATTTGTTCTTCTGTGCCATCAGCAAGCACCCGGGTCACCCATTGTTTGCCACCAGTGCTAATAGGGACAACCTCAGCTGTGCCAAGTTGATCCACTTTTTGCTGCAATTGTAGCCTTACTTGTTCCAGGTCGGCTTCACTGTAGCGATCGATTTTGTTCAGAGCAACCAGCGTGGGTTTCTCCAGTTTCAGCAGCAGTTTCAACTCTTCGGCCTGGCTGCGGGTCAGGTCGCCTTCAACCATATAGATGACAATATGGGCACGCAGGGCTTCCTGGCGAGATAAAATATCCCGTTTGGCACCCACTTCGTCCAGTCCGGGCATGTCGGTGAGAATCAGCTCGTCACCCGCCGGGCTTTTCCAGTGATATTCGTGGATATCCTGAGTCGTGCCGCCGGTGACGTTCACCTGAGCCTGGGCATTGGGCAACAAGGCACGAATCAGACTGGATTTGCCGCTACTTATTTCGCCAAACAGTGCCACATGAATATGTCCGGCTTCGCGGCGTTGTTCCAGTTTTGCCAATTCCTGTTGGGCATGGGAAATGTCCAATCCTTGTTCCTGAGCCGTTTCCAGGTGTTGATCCAGGGTATCCCGGTCTATAGGGGTAAGTTCATCCAGTTCCGACAGGGCTTTTGCCGGGTGCAATACCCGCCACACCAGCCACGCAGACAGAATGGAGAACAGCGCCATGGCTGTCGCCACCAGAGCCTGCATCCAAACTGGGGCAACGCGCAGATTGTGCCAGATATTGACCAGGGTATCCGTGAGCAAAATGCCCAGCAACAGCAAGAACAACAGGGCGATGCCTGTCACCAGTGCAAGGATCAGACGTAGGGGGGATTGTTTACTCACGGGTATTGATCAGGCAGTTGTTATCACTTCTTTCAGGTTATCAGACTTGTCTTGGTGTTTGGCTTTTTTATCTGCGCGTCTTGCGGACAACGCCAGCATACAGGGGGTGATCACCAGGGTAAGTACTGTTGCAAAAGCCAGCCCGCCGGCAACTGCGGTGGCGAGTTGTGACCACCATTGGGTAGAGGGACCACCAATATCGATATTGGGTTTGAACAAGTCAATGTTGATCTCCAGCACCATGGGCAGCAAGCCCAATATGGTGGTGACCGTGGTGAGCAACACCGGCCTCAGGCGCTGAGCACCGGTACGCAGAATGGCTTCTGTGGCTTCCATGCCCTTGGCTCGGAGAACATTGTAGGTATCGATGAGTACGATATTGTTGTTGACGATAATACCGGCGAGAGAAATAACACCAATACCGGACATGACAACCCCAAAGGGCTTCTGAAAGATCAACAATCCCAGAAATACCCCAACGGTGGAAAACAGCACGGCGCTCAGAATCAAAAATGCCTGATAGAAGCTGTTGAACTGGGTGACAAGAATGATAGCCATCACCACCAGAGCAATGAGAAAGGCTTTTTCCAGAAATTGCTGCGAGGACTCTTGCTCCTTGTTCTCACCTTTGAGTTCGATCTCTACCCTGGGATCCAGACCAAGGGTTTTCAGTTGTTGTTTGAGGTGGGGCAGCTCCAGGCTCAACAGCTCACCCTCCTTCATATTGGCACTGACGGTGATTACCCGGCGGGCATCCACACGACGGATGGTATCGACCTTGGGAACGGCTTTGCGGGTCATGAAATTGCTGATGGGAATCAGACCGTGATCAGTCAGTAGCCGGATATTGTCCATTTGATGAATGGAACGCTTGTCCGTAGGAAAGCGCACACGGATGTCCAGTTCCCGGTCTACATCGTTAGGGCGATATTCGCCAACTTTCAATCCATTGGTGATCATTTGAACCATGCTTCCCACGCTCGCAGCATCAGCGCCGAAACGAGCTGCATCAGCGCGGTTGATCTCCAATTGCCATTCGATACCGGGTTTGGGGCGGCTGTCTTCGATATCCGTAACTTTGGGATTGCCTTCGAGGGCTTTTCGAATCTTTTCCGCCGCAGCTTCGAGTTTTTCGGGAAAGCGGGATGTCAGCTGTATTTGCAGATCCTTGCCGCCACCCATGCCGGATTCATCTTTTCCAATTTCGATTTCCACCCCGGATATGTGGGCGGTGCGTGTTTTCATTTCCTTGATGATTTCACTGGCTTTACGGCGCTCTTTCCAGTCCACCAGGTTATAGCGAATGCGTCCGATGCGATTCTGTCCGCCAGTGCGTGCATACAGGGTTTCGATTTCCGGCATGTCCTGCAAGGCGTTTTCAACTTCACGCATCAAGTCATCCTTTTCATAAATGGACAAGTCGCCATAGCCGCGAACAATAATATTGCCCCCTTCGGGTTCTACTTCGGGAAAGAACTGCATTCCCAGGTTGGAGCTGGAATAGGCGGCGAATACGCCAATGGAAAACAACAGGGTAGCCAACAACATTTTCCAGGCATGACGCGTGGCAAAATGCAGCAATCTGACGTATAGACCGGAAAAGCCCCCAAGGGAAAGAATGTTGCCATGTTCCATTTGTATCAAACGTTGTCTGCTGGTTTCGCTGATGGGTCTGGGTCTGCCGATGATGCTTCCCAGGGTAGGTACGAAAAGCAAAGCCATGAACAATGAGGCACCAAGGGTGGCAATCAGGGTGATGGGCAGGTATTTCATGAACTCACCCATCATTCCCGGCCAGAAAATAAGCGGGGCAAATGCGGCCAGGGTGGTGGCAGTGGAGGCGATGATGGGCCATGACATGCGTTTGGCGGCGTTACCATAAGCTTGTTGTGCCTGAACACCCTCTCCCATGAGACGGTCAGCGTACTCGGTCACTACAATGGCGCCGTCGACCAGCATGCCCACCGCCATGATCAAGGCAAAAAGCACGACGATGTTGACGGTGTACCCCAGGGTGGAAAGAATCAGAATGCCGCTGAGGAAGGAGCCGGGAATTGCCAATCCAACCAACAGCGCAGTGCGAGCGCCAAGGAAGGCGATGATCACAATCACCACCAATATCACCGCAGACAAGACATTGTTTTCCAGATCGCGGAGCATTGAACTGATCTGCTCAGATCGGTCGTTGGTATAGGTTACGCGAATGTGGTCAGGCCATTTCTGGCGTTCTTTTTCTACCATTTCCCGGGTGTGGGTCGCAGTTTCGATGATGTTTTGACCCGCGCGTTTTTTTACCTCAAGGGTAACGCTGCTTTCACCATTGAGTCGGGCGAAACTGTTTGGGTCAGTATAACTGCGCCTCACGGAAGCCACATCCTTGAAACGTACTACTTTGTCGCCGTTGGTTTTTACTGGCAGATTGAGAATATCGTCCAGATCTTCGAATACGCTGGGAATCTTGATTGCAAAGCTGCCTTTGCCTGTATCCAGAGAGCCAGCGGCAATCAAACGGTTGTTGCGTGATACCAGAGAATAAATATCTTGTTGATCCAGGCCATAGCTTTCCATGGACAGGGGATTGAGTACCACTTCCAGTTGATCCCGGCGGTCGCCGCCCAGTTCGACCTCCAGCACTTCTTTCAATCCTTCCAGTTTGTCCTGTAAATGGCGTCCCAACTCGATAAGGGCGCGTTGTGGAACCGGGCCGGACAGGCTGATGGTGACAACCGGATTTTCTTCAGCCATGGTGATGGGGTGTACGGTGGGTTCGCGGGTTTCATCTGGCAGTCTGGCTTTGGCGACATTGACTTTGTCGCGTACGTCAGCAAGAGCCTTGTCCGGGTCAAACCCCGGTATGAACTCAAGGGTGACAGAGGCATGCCCTTGTCCGGCATTGGCGGTCATTTCCTTGACGCCTTGAATCGCTTTGAGTTCGTTTTCCATGGGGCGCACTAACATGCGCTCGCCATCCTCGGGGGAAATCCCGGGATGAGAGATAGACACATAGATGTAAGGTATGGTGATGTCGGGTTCTGCTTCCTTGGGTATGCTCAACCAGGCGGACAAACCAGCGGTGAGTAGCAACAGAAACAGCAAGGTCATGGTACGTTTATGCACCAATGCCCAATCGATAAGCGCATTCATGCCGAGGGCTTTCCTGAGGTACTGCTGGTTTCCACTTTGTCACCTTCACGCACGAAGGCCTGACCGACACTGATCACTTCCACGTTGTCTTCCAGCCCCTGAATCCAGGTGCCATCGGTATCACTGCGTATCACATCAACGGGTGTAAATTGCACAATGTTGTCTTTGACCCATTTGATCCCTATTTCACCCTTTTCATTCAGAGCCATCAACGCCGGAGTAATTTTGATTGCCTGTAGGGTTTCCAGAGGAATGCGCAATTCGACGCTCAAACCGCCAAGCAGTTTGCTGTTGTCATTGTCTATGGCCACCTCCACCCTGAAGGTGTTGGTTTTTTCATCGGCAACGGCGGCAAGATAGCGTATTCTTCCTTGATATTGATTGTCGTGATCGAGAATCATGGTCGCGATCTGCCCAACATGCAGGTGCTGAATATCATGCTGAGTCACATCACCGCGAACCACCAGCGGGTTCAAATCCACGATGGTTGCCACTGTTGTTCCCACACTCAGATAATCTCCGACCTCAACATTACGCTCCAATATGACGCCATCAAAGGGTGCTTTGATAATGGTGTTGTCGATTTCCCTCTGTAGTGACGCAACCCGAGCCTGGCTTTCCTTCAGTAGCGCCATTTTACGTGCAACTTCTGTCTTGCCCTGGAAGCCTTTGGTGTTGAGAGAGGATGCGCCTTTGTACTCCAGTTGTCGCTGTTTCAATTCGGCTTTTGCATGTTGCAATAATTGTGGACGATCATTCAGGGCTATTTTCAGCAAAGCTTCGCCTGTTTTTACCTGTTCACCACGCTGTTTGATAATTTCTTGAACACGTCCATTGACCTCTGCTTTCAACATCACCTGCCGATTGGGTTCGGTGCGACCATAGAGGGTGACATTGTGTGCTACGGGTTGCATATGCATGGTTTGGACACGAACCTTGACCACTGGCATACTTTTGTTTGTGGCTTCTGCTTCACGAGCCTGCGGGTCCTTGATACCACCATTAATGGTTCCAGAAGCAAGCCAAACAATTAGCATGATGGCAAATATGGCCGATATTACCCATGGGCGCTTACTGAGCATAGTTGGTTCCGTCCTATCTGGAATGTTGTTCAGGAGGAGGATTTGCGATCAAGATCTTGCAGATCACGATCCAGCTGGTATCGGTCAGAAGTAACATAGGCTTCCAACTTGCCCAACTTGCGCTCCAGTTTGCGAAAGCGGTATTTGGCGGCAGACAGTGTTTCCCTGGGTGACTTGCGATATCGTCGCCAGTATTTCTCTTCCTTGTCATCATCATATAAATCCAATGGTTTGACTGGAATGATCATGGCGGCAGCGATATATAAACCGACGGTGACAAAGGTGAACATGATGGCGGATAGAACGGTCAGTCCACGTACTACGTTTAGATCCCAGGAAAAATAATCCGCAATACCTGCACATACGCCTGCAATTTTTGCATTTTTGGTGTCTCGATAAAAACGATTGTGGCATCCCCAGTCGCAACTCATTGTCGATTCCTCCAGTCGGGAGCTTCCCGATCCAATATGGTTTCCAGCGATTCAACGCGGTTTTCCAGTTTTTCTGATAGTGACCAAAGTTCGGCCAGGGTTTCTTCATCGGCTTTAGACAGATTTTTCGACATGCGTGCTTTGAAAGAATAGTGCAGTATCAGCCACAAAGGCACGACAACGACCATAAAAACGATGGGCAGCACCATCAGCAGGTCTAAATCAATATCAGCATCCATGACGAGTATCCCGATAGCGTACGCGAAGGTTGGTATCAGTCATTTTCCAGGTCCTGAAATTTGCGTTTCAGCTCGTAGTCATTGCTGGTGACGATGCGCTCAAGCACTTCCAAGCGCTTTTCAACCAGAGCAAGGCGCTGATTGAGTTGATCGTTTGTTTTGTTTAAGGCTTTTTTGGCTTTGCCACTGTCGAAGTAGCTATTCAACACCCCGCCCAAAATGCCCAGGGCTACGATGATGACGACCATTTCAAAAGGGTTCATGGGAATTTATCCTCTGAAGATTATTATTTATTTTCTGACAGGCGAGACTTGAGTTTGCTCAACTCGTCTTCGATTATATCCTCTGCCTCCAGCTCTGCGAATTTATCTTCCAATGTAGGATCTCGTCCCAGATCAAAAGCTTCAACGCGACCTTCCATGTTTTCCATCTTCTGTTCCACATTTTCGAAGCGAGCCAGGGCATCATCTATGCGTGAGTCATGAAGTTTCTCTCGGGTGCGCAGACGCCCAGAAACCGTGTTGTGCTTCATCATCATGGTTTTGTGGCGAGCCTTGGCATCGTCCAGTTTCTTTTGCAACTGCGCTGTGTCCTGATTCAATTGCAGTAATTGGCTTTCAAGACTGTCCAGGTCACTTTCCATATGCGCGGCAGCATTTTCCAGATTGTGTTTCTCTTTTAATGCAGCCCGTGCCAGATCTTCTCTATCTTTGGACAAGGCCAGCTCGGCTTTGCGCTGCCAGTCATGGATTTCGGCTTGCATGATTTCAATATGGCGCTGCAATTTTTTCTTGTCCGCGATAGTGCGTGCGGCATCTGAGCGCACCTCTACCAGAGTGTCTTCCATTTCCTGAATGACCAGGCGAATGATTTTTTCCGGATTTTCCGCTTTGTCCAACATGGTGGTGATGTTGGAGTTGATAATGTCGTGAAGGCGGCTGAAAATTCCCATTGTAAGATCCTCGGTTTGATTGAGCGGAATTAAAATTCGATTACCCAGGCTGACCAGGGTTTACCGGTAAATTGCCGGAAGTTTTTTTTTCTTCGGCGGGATAGCTGTTTTTGTCACAGTCTATGGTGGCAGCAGTTTCTGGCGTAAATGCTTGTTTATCAAGAGTCATCACCATTTCTTTGCTGTTGCTGCTATTCCAGAAGGCATTGTGCTTGAATTCAAGCTGCATTTGCATCAACGCTTGTTCTCCCTGTTGGATGATTTGTTGCTCCACTTCAGAATCCCTGCTGTCTTGTGCATAAACGGTAGAGACCATCATAGAAGTCAATGAGAAAAGAATGATGCCGATATTTTTTATGTTTGATTGTTTCATGATGTTATCTCCTGTATTTGGTTTGTGATTTCTTTGTCCTTGTCAATAAACAATCACTAATCGTGCCAACTTTTTAAAAATAAAAGTAAGATTATGTTTATAAAGATTATTTTGTAATTTTCCTGGTGTAGGTGGGCAATTCATCAGGTGGTGCAATTAACCAAAAAATGGTTAAAAACAATAAATATTGGTCAATATACAATATATAGGGTAGACTTTCTCGTATGACCATCCACCAGAAACTTATCGGGCAATCTTCTGCTTTTCTGGAAACCCTGGAGCGGGTTTCGAGGGTGGCACCCTTATCAAAACCGGTGTTGATCATTGGGGAGCGAGGGACGGGTAAAGAAATGACGGTGGAGCGTTTACATTTTCTTTCTCCTCGCTGGGAGGGCGTTCTTGTTAAATTAAATTGTGCGGCATTGCCGGAAAGCTTGCTCGAATCCGAGTTGTTTGGCTATGAGCCTGGTGCGTTTACTGGTGCGACCAAACGCCATACGGGACGTTTTGAACGTGCTCATCAGGGAACCTTGTTTCTTGATGAGATAGCGAGCATGTCCTTGAGATTGCAGGAAAAATTACTTCGTGTCGTTGAGTATGGCGAGTTTGAACGGGTAGGTGGGGATACAACCATAACGGTAGATGTGCGGGTAGTTGGCGCGGCAAACGTGGATTTGCCGGCAATGGCAAAGCGAGGGGAATTCAGGGCTGATTTGTTGGACAGGCTCAGTTTTGATGTTATTACCTTACCGCCGTTACGCTACCGTCAGGAAGATGTCCCGCTATTGGCGGAGCAGTTTGCCTTGAGTATGACAAAAGAACTACAGCGAGATTATTTTCCGGGTTTTTCAGATGGGGCTGTAGCAGAGATGAAGGCGTATTCCTGGCCGGGAAATGTGCGTGAATTGAAAAATGTGGTGGAGCGTGCGGTATATCGTACCGCTGTAGATGAGCAGGTTGTGGAGTTGGAGTTTGACCCTTTTGCTTCACCGTGGCAGCCCAAGGAGATTGTTCAGCCTACAGTCGAAGCCATTGACAGGACGGAAGGCATTAAAGACAAGCCTGATACACCGTTACCGGGCATTCCACAGGATTTCAAGGCTCATATTGCTGAATATGAGCAGGATCTTTTACAGCGCGCGTTGCAGAAAAATAAGTTCAATCAGCGTCGTACGGCTGAAGACCTGGGGTTGAGCTATCATCAACTGCGTGGTTATCTGAAAAAATATAAATTATTGGACATGAAAAAACAAAAAGCCCCGCTTTGAGCGAGGCTTTTTCTGTAGTTTATCAGCAAAACTTATTTGATTTTTGCTTCCTTGTACATCACGTGCTTGCGGGCTTTGGGATCATACTTTTTGATCTCCATCTTGCCGGACTGAGTACGCTTGTTTTTTGTGGTGGTGTAGAAATGTCCAGTTTCAGCACTTGATACCAGACGAATCTTTTCTCGAACCGACTTTGCCATGATCTACTCCTTTATACCTTTTCGCCGCGGGCGCGAATTTCAGCCAGCACAGTGTCAATACCTTTCTTGTCGATGGTACGCATACCAGCGGCAGTGACGCGCAGGCGAACCCAACGCTGCTCGCTTTCAACCCAAAAGCGATGATAATGAAGGTTAGGCAGGAAACGACGGCGGGTCTTCCTGTGAGAGTGGGAAACATTGTTTCCGGAAACTGGTCGCTTGCCTGTTACCTGGCATACTTTGGACATGCTCTTAGCCTCAAAAATTCTGGTTTATCATGCCCAAGGACTGCCTTGAGCTGTAAAAGACGCGCATTTATACCAGAGGAATGGGGTGATGGCAAATATTCTTCGGTTAGAAAACAGGCTGTGGGAGCGCAAAGAATGGCATCTGTCTTGCGGTTTTTCAAAAAAACCGATTAATATCAACTAATTGTAATATTTCTATCGGTTAAATGATTTTTTTCTGCTGTGAGGCAAGTGCTGGAGAAATGTTTGCCATATACTTTAAAGATAATGACAGGCATTTGTTTGGAGGTGATCTCATGAATACAGAAAGCAAAGAAGAGGTGCTGGGTGAAACAACTGCTGTGCAACGGGTTTCCGGCCTCACGGCTCTAAAGGAGAACAGCTGTCTCATGGCAAACAACTGCAAGCGTCGTCTTTTGATTTATTCACATCGATTGCGTGCCGATATTTATAATCAGATTTGTTTTTCTGATGCGGTACGCAACCTGAGCATCCGCCATGCCAATACTCGTATTCTCATCCTGGTGGTGGATACGACCGAATTGGTACGCGGTGGCAGTCCCTTGGTAAGGTTTTCCCAGACCATGCCGAGCAGTGTCGAGATACGCCGCAGACCAGAAGAGTTTGATAGTGATCAACGCAGTTTCATGCTGGTGGATGAGCGTGGTTATATTTTGCGCAATTTATGGAATGACCTCGATAACATACAAATGGGTTCCAACAATCCCATTGAGGTGAGAGGTTTGGCGGAAGACTTTATGCATGTTTGGGAACAGAGCCTGCCAGATCCGGATTTGCGCCAGCTTCATATTTGATCAGGATGTTGAAAAAGTCCAATGAAGGACTTTTTCAACATCCTATTAGATAAGTCCCCGTTCCGCCAGTGAGACAGTGTTGTTACTGCCAACAATGACATGATCCAGTACCCGCACATCTATAAGCGCCAGAGCGTCTTTCAGGCGCGAGGTTATTTGTTGATCGGCGTTGCTGGGTTCTGCGACACCAGAAGGGTGGTTGTGACTGAAGATGGTCGCTGCCGCATTGTGGTGCAAACAACGTCGTACTACTTCCCGCGGGTACACACTGGCACCGTCGATGGTTCCTTGGAACAGTTCTTCGAAGGCAATGATACGGTGTCGGTTATCCAGAAACAGACAGGCAAATACTTCATAGGGGTAGGCTTGCAAGCGTAAGCGCAGATAATTGCAAGTTTGCTCCGGGGAAGTGAGTGCGTCATCGCGTTGCAGTACCTCATGCAAATGGCGGTGTGCCATTTCGATGACGGCTTGCAGTTGGCAGTATTTGGCGTCACCCAGCCCGTAGACGGCACAGAACTCTTTGCGACTTGCACTCAGAATGGGGCGCAGTCCACCAAATTCCTGTAGTAATTGACGAGCCAGCTCCAAAGCGCTGATGCCTTTGCTACCGGTTCTGAGAAAAATTGCCAGGAGTTCGGCATCGGACAGTGCTTGTACGCCCAGATTCAAGAGTTTTTCCCGGGGACGTTCCTGTTTGGGTAGATCGATGATGGTCATAGGCTTCTTCCTTGAAGTAAATGCTTCCATGAGTAAATGTATTCATCCGGCGAGGGAACAGATCAGCGCTTCCCAAGGCCTCCCTATACCGTTGTCGATATTCTACCTTGGAAAATTCATGAATTACACATGTTCTCGCTTGTCTATTGTTTCCACGAAAACTTTGTCTTGTTCCCGAGTATTTGAAGTTCAATTTGTTTCATACAGAAGAAAACAACGATTCCATAATTATCAACAAGTTAAGGGTATCTCGAAAAATTATTTTTTTCGTTACCCCGGCGTAGGTCGGGGTCTTTTCTTGCGTCAGGTCAATAGCTTAGCCTGGCATTGAGGCGCAATACCATGATGCTGTATCAAGTTTTCAGTGTCGCTTCCTTTGCAGGATTGTCATCATAGAGTACCCTTTAGACCAAATAGACCAATAATCGATTAGTATCAAACAGTGAGCGTTATTGCGGACAAGCATATTCTATTGGGTGTGACTGGGGGAATTGCTGCCTACAAGGTGGTAGAGCTCGCCAGATTGCTGCTCAAATCAGGGGCGCAAGTGCGTGTCGTGATGACCAAGGCGGCTACTGAATTTGTCTCGCCCATGACTTTTCAGGCGATTACAGGCAATGCGGTGCATGTGAATCTGTTTGATGAACAGCATGAAGCCGCCATGGGGCATATCGAGTTGGCGCGTTGGGCTGACAGATTATTGATAGCCCCTGCCAGCGCAGATTTTTTGGCACGTATGGCACAGGGCATGGCAGATGATTTGTTAGCTACCTTGTGCTTGGCAAGTACCGCGCCAGTATTAGTCGCTCCGGCGATGAATGTCCACATGTGGCAGCATCCTGCCACTGAACAGAATGTGGCTGTTTTGGCGAAGCGTGGTGTCACTATATTGGGGCCGGAGGCTGGCGAGCATGCCTGCGGTGATACGGGTCTGGGAAGGATGCTGGAACCCTCAGCGCTGTTTGCCGCCCTGGAAGCTTCGTTTGGAAATGGCTTGTTTCAGGGTAAGCAGGTGCTGGTGACTGCCGGGCCGACCCATGAAACCATTGATCCGGTAAGATTCATTGGGAATCGCAGCTCGGGGAAAATGGGGTTTGCCATTGCCAAATCCTTTGCCCGAGAAGGTGCCGATGTGACCCTGGTGTCCGGACCGGTGGCTTTGGATACGCCACCTGGCATCGGGCGCGTCGATGTGAAGACGGCGTTACAAATGCGGCAGGCAGTATTGGATAATATTCACTGTTGTGACATATTTGTTGGCTGTGCTGCAGTAGCCGATTATCGTCCACTGTATGTCGCGTCAGATAAGATTAAGAAGAGCGCAGACAAAATGGAACTGGTGTTGGTCAGGAATCCGGATATTCTCGCCGAAGTTGCGGCCTTGGATGAAGGCCCCTTTACTTTGGGGTTTGCAGCTGAAACCAATGATCTGCTGGAAAACGCCAAAAAGAAGCTGATCAATAAGAACGTGGATATGCTTGCTGCGAATCCTGTTGGCGAGCATCAGGGATTCGAGAGTGATACCAACTCGCTACTTGTGTTGTGGGCTGATGGTGAGCAGCAGTTGCCAGAACAATCTAAAGATAAACTGGCGCAGTCCTTGCTTGTTATCCTGAAACATCGCTATTCTGAATCGGTGATAGAAGGGTAGTTTTTGTACGCAGATGAAGATTTAGAGAAAGCGAGGTGTGGTTTTGCTATTTGTGGAGGTTGCAACACAGCGGTAGAGCAATAGGGCAATGCTGAGCGATTCTACAAAAGTTGCTAATGTGTTTTAATTTCAAATGCTTCATATTGAATTTGGACGTAAGGGTATTCAGATAGTATTTGGTGTGTCCAAAATTGTTAGTAAGTGCTGAAGATTGTTAAAGTCAGCGCTTCCCGAAGCGTGGGAAAGATGGAGTTGAATTGAAAGGATAATGACAGGGGGAATGTTTAAGTGATTGGGAAAAAGAAAAAAGCACCAGTAGTAGATATTGAAGCAGATGTTATCGCTCCAATGCCTGTAATGGAAAAAGACCGGCAGCCACGTTCAATGTTTCATTATCTGGTGCCAGTGCTTGTTGTGGCAGTGGTGGTTATTGTTGGTTTGGTGTTTGGTCAGGCATGGCTGAGTGGGCAGTCTGCGAGCAAGAATCTGAATCAGTCTGCTCAAATGCTGGCAAAAGCAATCAATAGATATAGTGCCTCCGTGGTCAAGGGAAAAACTGATGCGGTGCAATTTGCAGCTAAAACTCCCGCTCTGGTGGCAGCGATTTCTCGTGGTGATCGAGCCATGCTGAATGCTGCAGCTAGGGTGCAGAAAAACATGCCAGATGCTTTGTCGGTCAAATTGGTGCCAGCAAAAGCTTGGGATGATGCAAAAGTGCAGTCCTTTTTATTCGATAGTTATGCTGCCGCTGAAATGTTTCAGCAGGTTCGAAATACCTCCAAGCCAGTACCCGCCGCCGCGCTCAAAGATCGCAAAGGAAGATTCTACTTTTTGATTGCAGCACCTGTTGAAAGCGGCAGCACGCTTTCTGGCGTGCTTTTTGCGCAATTCCCGATCAAGGTCATTGCCGATGGATTAAAGGATATCAGACTCGCCAATACTGGGGTGAGATTGGAACAAGACACCGGTATGCCTATAGTATCTGTGGGTGAAGCCATAGCCGCAACATCGGGTCAGAAAATGCCAGTGCCAGGTACCTTGTGGTATGTGGTCTATGCAACTGCCGGCACCCAGGCCGTAGGTTTTGTCACCCAGCTTGGATTGGCTGGCGTTGCTTTGCTGCTGGTATTGCTGGTCATGTACTGGTGTTACAACCGATTGCGCAAAGACTATCAGTTGGATATGGGAATGATGGTAACCCTGGTTGATGCGACCTTGAAGCGGGTGGGCTCGGTAACACAGCAGCCTCGCTTGTTGGAGTCAGTGCCGGCGATGGAGATGCTTACCCGCTATGCACAGGCAACCCATATTGCTTCTACCCAGGCAGAACACCGTGAGAATAAAGCAGGGCAGCCGCAGATCAAGGCTGATGATCTGGAGCAAAGCACAACGGAAAAGCAGCACATTCAACATATATCAGCCGAGCAACTGCCAGAAAGCCTGTTTAGGGCAAGTCTCATCCGAGGACGTAGCGGTATGGATCTGAATTCAGATATTGCCCAGTCGATCGGATTAGTGGTCGGTAGTATGGCTCAGGAAGCGGGTGGAGATAGTGTTTTGGTTGGCAGGGATAATCGTCCCGCCAGTGATGAATATGCGGCTTCCGTGGTTGCCGGAATTCTTGCGTCGGGTTGTGATGTTGTTGATCTGGAAATGGTTCCCACGCCTCTGCTGTCTTTTGCAACCCATGTTTCGCCGAGTAGAACTGCCATTATGGTCACGGGGGGGCACAGTGCCCCCGATTTGAATGGCTTCAAGATCATCGTCGATGGTGAGCCTCTGGCAAGGCAACAACTGCTGGAACTTCGCCAGCGGATACTTACAGGAGCTTGTAGCAAAGGGCTGGGGCAGTTGACCTCAAGGGATATGAGCAGCGAATACGTGCGCACCATCTCCGATGATGTACAGCTTGTCGATGGTATGAAAGTGGTCGTGGACTGTGGCAATGGCGTGTCCGGCTCACTGGCTGTACGGCTTTTGGAAGGGCTGGGCTGCGAAGTGATTCCCCTGTTTTGTGAATCAGATGGTTTCTACCCCAATCACATGGCAGATGTTTCCAATGTAGAGAATCTCAGTGCTTTGGCAGAAGAGGTTCAGGCAAAAGGAGCGGATATTGGTATTGCATTGGATGCTGACGGTGATGCTTTGGCTCTGGTGGATGAAAAAGGCAGAGTTATCGCTCCGGATGAGCTGATCATGAAGTTGGGTAGTGATATTATCCATCGTCATCCAGGTGCAGATGTAATTTATGATGTGGCTTGCAGTGCCAATTTGCCTGCCATAATCCTCTCCAATGGTGGACGTCCTATCATGTGGAAAACAGGACATTCTCGCTTGCAGCAAAAGCTGCGTGAAACCGGTGGTATGCTGGCAGGAGAAATGTCAGGACATATTTATATTCAAGAACGTTGGTATGGTTTTGATGACGGGTTGTATGCAGCAGCGCGGTTACTGGAAATACTGTCGTTGGAAACCACCCCTGTATCTGAAGTATTCAGTGAATATCAATCAGAATTTGTAACCTCGTTGTTGCGCGTAGAAATGCCCGAGGGGCGTGCGCAACAAATTGTTGCTGCGGTACAGCAAGTGGGTGAATTTGATGGGGCAGATGTTGTAGATCTGGATGGATTGCGGGTGGAGTATGCTGAATCCTGGGGTTTGATTCGGGCTTCTAACACTGAGTCGGCCTTGATTTTCCGCTTTGAAGCCAGCAACGCAGAAGCATTGGAAAGTATTCAGGACAAGTTCCGCAGCTTACTTGCTACAGTGGCACCGGAATTGGCTTTGCCCTTCTGAGTGTTATACTGACTTCAGGACATCTCTAACAATGTTATTCTGGCGCAGACCGGAATCTATAAGCTGTTGATTAGAATAGACCCCGGCCTACGCCGGGGTGACGAAAAAACATTTTTTCGGGGTGCCCCTTCAATTATTCGTAACTGCTCAGCGAGTAGTTACAATTGTTTAACCTTTCTTCATGAGTTGTTGTCCAGCATGAGTTTGACACCAGATGCCGCCACAAATGTGGCGAAGGTACTTTCCGAAGCACTACCCTATATTCGCCGTTTTCGGGACAAGACCGTTGTCATTAAATATGGTGGAAACGCCATGGTAGATGAAGACTTGAAACAAAGTTTCGCCCGGGATGTGGTGTTGATGAAAACCGTGGGCATCAATCCGGTGGTTGTGCATGGCGGGGGGCCACAAATAGGGAGTCTGCTGGAACGGCTGGGTAAAGAAAGCCATTTTGTCAGTGGTATGCGGGTTACAGACGCTGAAACCATGGATGTGGTGGAAATGGTGCTGGGAGGCCTGGTCAACAAGGAAATAGTGAACCTGATTAATCGTCATGGTGGTTCTGCAGTTGGTTTGACTGGAAAAGATGGCGACTTGATCAGAGCGCACAAGTTGGTTATCGACGAGCAGGGTGATGATGGTGCTATCAACAGCATAGACATTGGTCATGTTGGCGAAGTGGAAAGCATTGATGTGTCCGTCGTTGATATGCTGGTACATGGAAATTTTATTCCCGTGATTGCGCCAATCGGTGTTGGTGAAGATGGACGTTCATATAATATCAATGCAGATTTGGTCGCGGGTAAGGTTGCTGAGGTATTGCGTGCCGAAAAACTGATATTGTTGACCAATACCAAAGGTCTGTTGAGCAAGGAAGGTGAGCTGCTGACCGGTCTGAGTACCGTGCGTGTCGATGAATTGATTGCGGATGGCACCATTCATGGTGGCATGTTGCCCAAGATACAATGTGCGTTGGAAGCCGTGCGTAGTGGCGTGACATCTTCACACATCATTGATGGCAGAGTAAAGCACGCGGTAATGGTGGAATTATTCACTGATGAAGGCATAGGAACCTTGATTCGTTGAGCAATACAGGTAATCGCAAGCAGAGTATCCTGGAAGCACTGGCTCAGCAGTTGGAGAGCCACCCAGGAGCCAGAGTCACCACGGCAAAACTGGCGCAAGCCGTGGGTGTGTCAGAGGCAGCACTGTATCGACATTTTCCGAGTAAGGCTCGGATGTTCGAAGGTCTGATCACCTTTGCTGAAGATGGAATATTCAGCAGAATCAATCAAATTCTGGAAGAAGATCGTCAAACCCGCCAACGTTGTGCGCGTATTCTCTATTTGCTGTTGGCATTTGCCGAGCGTAACCCTGGTATTGTCCGCGTGTTGTTGGGCGATGCACTGATGGGTGAGCATGAGCGTTTGCATGATCGTATAGAGGCATTTTTTGCGCGCTTGCAAACCCAATTGCGTCAGGTATTGCGCGAAGCCCAGATGCGCAAGGATTCACAACTCGCAACTACGCCAGAGGCGGCTGCGGAAATGCTGGTGATTTATGTCGAAGGACGTATGCGCCAATTTCTCCGCACCCGTTTCCAAGTGTCGCCACTTTCCAACTGGGATGCGGAATGGCACATATTGGATGTTGGCTTATTTACCTGAACTCGCTGCCGCCTGTTTTTTCCCCAGAAGCGTAGGGCGAAAATTTTCTCTGATTTTCATTGCATCCGGGCGTTTACACCAAGTGTCGGTGGCGATTTCCTTTATGCATTGAATATCCAGGAAAATCAGCTCGGTTTTTTCTTGCTGAGGTCGTAGCCGCGATGCGGTGATACTCAGATCGTCATCACTCCGTGGAGGCTGAGTAATAAAGATCTTGTCAGAATCCACATAGACCGGTGTAGTGGCGTATTTCTTGGCGTAAGCCTTGGCCTTTTTCCAGAGTTGATCGCATTGATCCTTGTTTTTACAACGCACTACCGTTTTTACAATGGTGTCATCTTTTTTCTGTTTTGACTCAGCCAGTGCCTCGGCACGATTGTTTTCCTGCAGCTTGGAGAGGCTGCGAAAGCGCGCCAAGTCATGGGCGTACTTGCTGCGAATGGTATCTTTATCTTTTTCCTGACGCAGAATGGAAGAGTAACTGTCATTGATTTCGCGGCGAGTATTTTCAATCCCAGTCAGTAGTTGGGGTGGAATGCTTTTTCCCTGACGTTCTCGTATCGCCGCTTTACGCTTATGGTTTGATAAGCGTTCTTTCAGACGAGTGATGTTGGTATAGGTGATACGAATTTGTGAGTCAATAGTGGCAAGTTTTCCATCGCGGGCAAGGATAATATCGTCTTCACTGCGATAGGTGTTGAGCAGCACTCTGTCTTTTGCTTCCTGTTCAGCCATTTGCCGTTTGGTTTCTTCCTGAAGTTTCCTGATTCGTTCCTCTTCCGCTATTTCTTCCGGGGTTTTTGCACGCTCCTGCTTTTCGATCACCAGCCCACGGCTATCCAGTTTTTGATGGGATTTGCTCACAGCACTGGGCGGGATTTTGTCGGAGTACTGGACATTACCCTGCTCATCAACCCATTTGTACAATTTTGCCAAGCTTGGCTGGCTGAATACGACAAAAAAGATCAGGAATAAATAGATACGCATATGCTCACTGCCTTATTATTGAATAACACCTTGCCAAGCATAATCAATTTAGTGGAAAAAAACATCTGAATGGATCAATTACTGCTCTTTTTTGTGTCGCTGATTGCAAATCTGTTTTCTGCCTTTTCGGGGGGAGGCGCTGGTTTATTGCAACTACCCGTACTGATTTTTCTTGGTTTGCCCTTTGGCGTGGCGCTGGCAACCCATAAAGTGGCTTCAGTGGCATTGGGTGTGGGCGCAACTTTTCGACATCTGCGGGAAAGCACTCTGGAACGTCGTTTTACCCTGTTTATGCTGATGACAGGATTACCAGGAGTGGTGATCGGTGCCAGCCTGATCCTGCATGTGCCAGGGCGAACTGCCGAGATTGCCTTGGGATGCCTGACATTGGGGCTGGGTTTGTATTCGGGGAGTAGAAAACATCTGGGGCAGGACTATCTGCCCGTGCATCGAGATAAAAAGGGAATGATTATCGGTGGTGGCAGCTTGTTTTTTCTCGGTATTCTCAATGGCTCCCTGACCTCGGGTACGGGACTGTTTGTTACCTTATGGCTGATACGTTGGTTTGGTTTGGATTATAAGCGGGCAGTCGCTTATACATTGGTTTTGGTAGGGTTGTTCTGGAACGGTACCGGCGCACTGACTTTGGGCATGTTGGGCAATATTCAATGGGACTGGTTACCTGCTTTATTGGCTGGCTCACTGATTGGTGGCTATGCGGGCGCCCATCTTGCCATCAAACAGGGAAATCGCTGGATCAAACGGGCATTTGAAATCATATCTATTTTGATTGGGATAAAGTTGATTATTGGCTGACACTTCGCAAGTAGAAAATTTTTTTTTCGTCACCCCGGCGGAGGCCGGGGTCTATGTATAGATTCCGGCCTGCGCCGGAATGACGCTATTATAGATGCCCATGGATCAGCGCTTCTTCAGAACCACATGGGTCAGAGTCAAATCAAATGGAGGTATCGTAAAATCAACAATTTGCCGTGATTTGACGCTGACCCCTCGCAAGTACAGGCTTAATTTGCTTCGTACAGAATAAATCATCGCTTCCCTGGCGCATGGATTTGATCCCCACATGAAATCAAAGGCTCGCACTCTGTATCTGCGCCACAGCTGCGGATTCAGGAAATACTTTGTCGAAGAATACGGATAGAATAGGCCAAAGGGCTATTGATTATCTCGGAGAACGCAAATGAATTTGCATGAATATCAAGCTAAATCGCTGTTTGCCGAATATGGCATTGCGGTACCCAAGGGGCAAGTCGCAACCACCACAGATGAAGCCGTTGCCGTTGCCAAAGACCTTGGCGGCGAGCTTTGGGTGGTGAAGGCTCAGGCACATACAGGCGGCAGGGGCAAAGGCGGGGGCGTATCCCTGGCAAAATCTCTTGATGAAGTGGCGGAAGCCGCCTCCGCCATGATTGGTATGCAACTGGTTACCCATCAAACGGGCGCGACAGGTTTGCCAGTGGACAAGGTGCTGGTCGAGGAAGGGAGTGATATTCAACGAGAATTGTATCTTGGGGTGTTGCTTGACCGTTCCCGCTCACGCATCACCTTCATGGCTTCTGCTGCCGGGGGTATGAATATTGAGGAAGTGGCTGAAAAAACACCCGAAAAAATTATCACCACGGTGATTGACCCTGCCGCTGGTCTGCAAGCTTATCAAGGGCGTTATCTTGCCTTCAATCTCGGGTTGAAAGGAGGGCAGATCAGAGAATTTGGCAGCATTCTCAACGCCCTGTATCGCCTGTATCAGGAACAGGATGCGAGTCTGGTTGAAATCAATCCGCTCATCGTTACCAATGAAGGCAGCCTGATGGCGCTGGATGCCAAGATCAATATTGATGACAGTGCCTTGTATCGGCACCAGGCGCTTCAGGAGATGCGTGATATTTCCCAGGAAGATGCCCGAGAAGCCGCAGCAGCCGAGCATGATCTCAATTACATCTCTCTGGACGGCAATATCGGATGTATGGTCAACGGTGCCGGTCTGGCGATGGCGACTATGGATCTGGTCAAACTGCAAGGCGGGGAACCGGCGAATTTTCTGGATGTTGGCGGCGGTACCACGGCAGAGCGGGTCACTGAAGCGTTCAAACTGATTTTGTCAGACAGCAAAGTCAAAGTGGTGCTGGTAAATATCTTTGGCGGAATCGTGCGTTGTGATCTGATTGCCGAAGGCATTATTGCAGCAGTTAAAACCTTGGGTATGCAAGTGCCGGTTGTGGTACGTCTGCAAGGTACCAACGCCACCCAGGGGTTGGATATGCTGGAGCACAGCGGCATGGATTTCATTACTGCAGAAGATTTCACCCAGGCGGCGCAAAAAGCTGTTGCTGCCGCCAATCCTTGACGGAGACCCATCATGAGCATTCTTGTTGATAGCAATACCAAGGTAATTTGTCAGGGGTTTACCGGCAAACAGGGAACCTTTCATTCAGAGCAGGCGCTGGCTTACGGTACACAGTTGGTAGGAGGAGTTACTCCCGGAAAAGGTGGGCAGACCCATCTGCAAAAACCCGTGTTCAATACGGTGCATGAAGCCGTTGCGGAAACGGGGGCGGATGCCACCATGATCTATGTGCCTCCACCCTTTGCTGCAGATGCCATATTGGAGGCTGCAGATGCTGGCATAAAAGTTATCGCCTGCATTACCGAAGGCATACCTGTATTGGATATGCTCAAGGTCAAAGCGGCTTTGGCATCCACTGCTGCGAGATTGATTGGTCCCAATTGTCCCGGAATCATTACACCAGGTGCCTGCAAAATTGGCATTATGCCCGGCAGTATCCACCAGCCGGGGAAAGTGGGAATTATCTCCCGTTCGGGAACCTTGACCTATGAAGCAGTGCATCAGACTACCGTAGCCGGTCTGGGGCAAAGTACCTGTGTCGGGCTTGGTGGTGATCCGATCAACGGCACCAGCTTTATCGATTGCCTGGCACTGTTCGAGCAGGATGAACAAACGGAAGCCATTATCATGGTGGGTGAGATAGGGGGTTCTGCCGAAGAAGAGGCAGCCGACTATATCAAGGAGAATGTCAGCAAGCCTGTGGTGGCCTACATTGCTGGCGTTACCGCTCCCGCTGGAAAACGTATGGGACATGCAGGAGCCATCATCAGTGGCGGCAAGGGCACGGCAGATGCAAAGTTCCAGGCATTGGAAACGGCAGGTGTGCAGGTTGTTCATTCTCCGGCTGACATGGGAAAGTGCATGGCAGAGCTGTTGGCGAGCCATTAACCCCCCCCCCAACTGATTGATATCTAAAGGCAGGCCGTGATGCACTGTCCGCCAGATTGCGTTATCAGGTCTTGCTGGCGAACAGCGATTGGCATTTGACGAACACCTGGAGTCAGGTTTGAAGTATTTTTTACATGGGGTGCTACTCGTTCTCTTGTTTTGGAGTCCGGGGCTACTTGCGACAAGTGTTCAGCCATTAGCGCTGTCCTACACCTATCTGCAACAGCCTTTTGTTCCTGATCAGGCTGAGAAACTGGATTTCACTGCCTATGCTCCGGGTGAAAAGTTACCTCTGGCAGACTATCCACAGGGTGCGATATTCAGGGTGCAGTTACCGGCAGAGATCGACCGACTTGGTGAATTCAATCTTCTGGTGCATCCCAAGTATCTGTCAGAGGTAAGTGCTTGGTTCAAGCAAAAGCGCGATGGTGGCTGGTATTTCAGTACACGGGGGCGCTTGTTGGCGAATGAGCCTTCATATTATTCAACCAATGATTTGGTCTTTGAACTCTCAGAAGATATGGATGCTTCTTCACCGATTTATCTGCTGATCAGGAGCCAGGGGTCTCCCAAACCCCTAAGTGTTGAGTTGGTGACACGAAAGACCTACTTGCAGAATGATGTCAGTTATTCCCGCTACACCGTCGCTGTATATACGGTGATTCTGGTGTTGGCGCTGATCAATTTCGTGTTTTACTTGTTTGTACGTGAGCAAGCCTTTCTGATGTACAGCATCTACATGGTGTTGGCTTTGAACGGAATGTTTTGGCAAGAAGGCTGGGTTGGAAAACTATTGTTCTTGCCCAATACCATAGCAGTAGATCGATGGTTGCATTTTTTCAGCATGCTGCCTGCTGTATTTTTCTACCGCTTCTATCGACTGTATCTTGATCTGGATAGAAACTCTTGGGTAGGGAAATTCTTTCTTGGGTTTCAGTATGTTTTTGCAGCCATTATTCTATTTTCCCAGGCAGACAGTTTTCTGTACGGCATCTACATTCGTGAAACCTGGATAGTGTTGTTCAACAGTGTATTGGCATTGGGTGCGCTCAGTATCTTTGTATTGACCCTGCGCTATTGGATAAAGGGCAGTCGATTGGCTGGGTATTTGTTTGTCGCCAATTTTGTATTGATTTTGGCAACCCTGATACGTATTGCCTACGCGTTCAATTTTTCTGTCGAAAACAGCTATTGGCAAACCCATACTTTTGAACTGGCACTGGCGATTGACGCTATATTGTTGTCTTTGGCATTGGCTGATCGCACCTTGAGCATCAAGCGGGAGCGAGATCAAGCGAAGGTGGAGCTGGTTCGGGTTGACACGGCTTATCAACGCGAACAATTGCTGGCGGCCTTTGTTCGGAAACTTCAAGCGGATGCCATGGGAAAAACGGGTATCGATATCTCCAAATCCCGGGATAATATGTTGTTTGAATATATCAAACCCATTGTTCCTGTTGCCGAGATCATGGTGGTTACAAGATCATCAGAGGGTCTTCAATTTCGTTGTTTGGGAGAAAACCGTATTCTTGGCACCTTGTTCGAGCAGCTTCTTGTTCCAAAACTTCCAGCCCTGATGAACCATTGTGCGAAAGGAATGGTGGTGAATAAGGATATTTATGGTTTCCCCGATGCCAAGGAACGCTATCAATACTTAATGATTCCTGTGGAGATTCGTGAAGACATGGAGTATTGCATGTTGCTGTTGTTGCCTCGGGACTATCCTCTTGATCGTGATTTGATTTCTGGATTACGGGAGTTTGTGGAGAAAGCGGTACATGCCTTGTTGAATGCGGCTCAGGTTGAACAGTTACGTTATTCGGCACGTTATGATGATCTTACGCGGGTTCTCAATCGTGCTTCGGTAGAAGTGCATATTTCCAATCTATTGGTGCAAAGTAGTGAAGGTGGCGCAGGGTTGGCACTGGCATTTGTCGATATCGACAATTTTAAGCGTCTGAATGACAGCATGGGGCATGATTATGGTGACAAGTGTTTGAAACTGCTGTGCAACGCCTTGCAGCGGATATTACCTCAAGAGAGTGTGGTCGGACGTTTTGGCGGCGACGAATTTTTGGTGTTATTGCCAGGCTATGATTTTGACAAGGCGTATGAGCTAATGGATGCCTTGAATCCTTTGTTGACGGTGCTTTCTCGTGATGAAGCCCATGTTTTGTCTGTGAGTATTGGTATTGCGGAATGCAAGTCGGGACAAAGGCTGTCGATGGCGGCGTTGTTGAAGCAGGCTGACAAGTCGCTGTATTCGGCTAAAGCTGCGGGTCGGGCGCGAGTGGGGCGTAGAATCACAAAAACCGGCGATTAGCCGGCTTTTGTTTGGGAAACAAGGTACTACCCTATCACATGGCTTTGATGTGAGCGTTCAGGCGGCTTTTATGACGAGCAGCCTTGTTCTTGTGGATAAGACCTTTGCTCACAGCGTTATCAAGAACAGGAACAGCTGCCTTGTATGCTGCGCTGGCAGTTTCCTTGTCGCCAGCTTCGATAGCATATACGACTTTCTTGAGATGAGTGCGCATCATGCTACGACGAGCCGCGTTGTGTGAACGGCGTTTTTCTGCCTGACGGGCGCGCTTACGTGCTTGCAGTGAATTGGCCACCTTGTACTCCTGGAATCTTGAGGTTGTTCTGTAAAAAGACGCGAGATTATGTATCTTGCTTATGCTGCTGTCAAGAAAATATTAACCTGCATATATTTCCCTGGGGAAGCTCTGATCGATTCATGACACGGCATCTTGTGGCGCAAAACCGTTCATTTCTGCGTTGC
>CAYXOS010000021.1:0-25642 GCA_964467115.1 uncultured Sedimenticola sp. | reverse complement strand
TCTGTGCCACCCCTCATATCGATACCGCTGGTGCCATATCGGGTATCCACTTTCAACCGCCCTGTACCATCGGTTTTGATCAGATAGGTATCCGGGTCTCCAGTGCCATTCTCGTTGGATTTCCCCAGGAAGAGACGCCCGTCCGTTGTCAGTGATGGGGCATCTCCCGTGCTTGAATAGCCTGCCTCCAGGTAAACCTGGGCATTGAGATTATCGCTGGTTTTTATGGTCATCCAGTCCCAGGTACCTGTTGTAGATACCTCTCCATTCACATCACGACCGATGTAGACCATGGTGGAGCCATCACCGCTGATGCGCAAATCACTTTTGTTATTCTGAAAATTGTCGGTGAGATTCTTCACCGACCCGCCCAGACCACCCGTCAGCACGAACAATTCCAAGTCATACCGGGATGTCTCAGTATCTGTCTGCCAGCCATCAAGAAAGAATGCGATGGTATTGCCGTCGTCCGAAACATCGAATTTGCCGATGAAACGCCCAAAACCCTGGGTCGGGTGCGGGATGCTGGCAGCACTCAGCACCAGTTGAGGTGCAACACTTCCACTGGCTGAAACCCGCCACAAATCCCCTTCGTTCTTGTAGCCGGAATCCGAGCCATTGTAATAGAGATAATCTCCATTTCCATCTGTTGCTATATCATTGGGGTTTTCGATGGTCGTTCCATTGGTATCCAGCAACAGGGTATAAGTCTGAGTACTGGTATCCAGTCGATAAAAAAGATCTTCTCCAGTGTCCTTGTCCGAAGCAACGAAAAACACCCGGGACCCGTCATTGTTGATCGCCAGTCCGGCAAAAGTATCAATATACTTTGCCCGCACAGGCAGGTTTAGTTGAACCGGAGGTGCAGTAGCTTCGAAGTCCTGAATGAACAGGTAAGGTGTGTGAGCGGATTGACCATCCCAGCCGTAGAAAGCACCGACCTTACCGTCATCACTCAATACACTCAGCTTAATGGGAAGATGTACGCCTTCCCCGTAAAAATTAGTGCCACTAAAAACACGGTGAAAGCTGGCTTCACGTACAAAGGGTGCTGCCGCTACTGACCCTGCCAACAACAGCACGCTCAGGAATAGTCCTCTCGATCTGGTTTGAAAATGCATTTCCGTACTCCAGGAAAAATATTAGTAGATTCTACTTCTACTAAACGATTTCTGGTGTCGAAATGGCTCAATATCTGAGAAGGGGTTCGAGGCAAATCAAAGTGATATTCCGTGACATAAAAATTTCAGCTGACTTGACTCCACCTCTTTGCATTGCTGTCCTTAAAAAACACTTTTCACAAGGTATAGTCACGCCCGAAGGTTGAGATTTTTCAATGCGCCCTCACTACTGGGCAACTACAATTCAGCCCACATAAAAAATAGTGAGGACAGCCCCATGTATGAAATGAACTTAACTTTGGCCATGCCATTTGATGCAGCTTTTGAAAAAGTCAAAAGCACCTTGATGGACAACCATCTGGGAATCGTCAGCGACGTGAACGTGCAAGCCATCTTCAAGAACAAGATGGACAAAGATATTCCCGCCTACCATATCTATGGTGCCTGCAACCCTAAACTCGCAGACCGAGTGATTTCAGCAGAACCCAATGCCGGCACCCTGTTACCCTGTAATTTCATCATGCGCGAAGAAGGCGACAACACCGTGGTCAGTTTCATGGATCCTGTCCCTGTACTGGGCTTATCTCAAGCAGAAGAAGTCAATGCTGTGGCATCTGAAGCAAAAGCCATGATCGAAACCGTCATGGAGCAATTGACAAGCGCCTGACAGGATGTTGAAAAAGTCCTTCCTTGGATTTTTCAACCAGGGAAGCGGAAAACGCGGTTTCCCGCTTCCTTCATTTTCAGTGGCTAATCCGAGGTCTGAATCGGGGTTAAACCAAACATACTGCGAATCTTGTTGACGCGGTTGGTTTCTTCCTGAATCAGATCAGGCATCTTCACATCTGATTTTATTACCGGTCGATTGGTACAGTACCAATCATGCTGGGAATGCCTGACACTGACATATCCACCATTTTTCCCGTACAAACGGCGAATTCTCGCCATGATTTTATGAAAATCCTTCATCGGGCCATTCAACAATGCCCGTGCGGCGGCCAAAGCCTCCTTGGGTGGAACGCCTCTTCGAATCAAGCCATTATGCAAGCGTTGTGCCGCACTCAATATCGCGGGTAAATGCGCCTGCTGATTTACACCCAACAAGGTTGCTGCTTTCCTTCCAGCCTCTCTTCCCGCATAGTTTCCTGCCAAATAGCCAACGACTCCGCCAACAATTCCTCCGACGATGGGACCTGCAACGGGGAACCAACTGCCAGCAAGTGCGCCCGTCGCTGCTCCCAAAGCAAAAGCCCCGCCCGTACCAGCAACAAAAGCGCCGCCTTCCTCCAGCGCCACCTGAGGTTTGTCTTCCGGCTTGGCGTTCCAAGCCGCTTTTATTCGTCCATAACCATCATGGACGATCATGACGGCTCCAAGCACTTTCAGCCCTTTACCAAATTTTGCTTTCCAGGCCGCATTTCTTGCGGCAATACGGCTGGCTTCGTTCAATTGCCGCAGTTCACCTTTGAACACGGCAACTGCCTCGAAACCCGAATTTACACGCAGATTTTCTATAAACTCTACCTGTGCTGAGGGGGGCAAGCGGGAAACACTTTCAGCAATTTGTTTCGAGGCTCTTCCGCCATTGTTCGCCGCTATTTTTGCCAAGGTTTCTGCATAACTACTCAATGCCTTGTCCGTGCCATATTTGCCCAAAGCCCCCACACTCGCCGCTTCGGTGGCACTTTCCGCACCGCGAACTTTGTTCACTTTTTTTACCGCCTTCCAAAACGGATTTTCAATTTCCGGCACATCAATAGAGTTTTGACTGGCCAGCTTTCGTGTCGCATCGTCGATACGGGAAATATATTTCCCAACCTGCGATCTTGCCAATTGGGCTTCGGCTTGTAGCTCCAAGGCACGGGCAGGTTGTGACTTGGCAATCACCCGTGCTTCATAATCCATCAAATCGGCGTATCTCAGTTTCTTTGCAGCGAGCTTTTCCATCTCTGCCACATAGCTACCTGTTTCACCCACTTCCAGCTTTGCTCCCGGAGTACGCAGTTTTGCTTCCACCTCTGCTGCCGCAGGACTTTCATAGGCGGTGCCGCCATTCTTATTGATATATTTATTTATCTTTTTGAACTCACTGGGTGTCGTGTCTTTGGAGTTGGGCATGAAATCCGTATCAGTATCTATTTTCCCCGGTGCTTCCACGGATCTTTTACTCAAGAAATCCTTTACGCGCCGTTGATAAGCAGATTCAGTCTTACGAATATCATCTAATGTTATGGGATGCTGGCTTGGACCACTCTCCACGATAATGTCTGTGTCTGTACCGCTTTTAAACACTTCAGATGAACCAGGCTTGGTCGCCTGCAATTTTGCGACCAGCCCGGCATCCCGCGCTGCCTTGACACACAGTTCTTGATTAATTTTTTTGAATACGCGCTGATTGGCTTGATAGATCGGATCCGGCATTCCGCCTTTGCTGGGGGCGATCATTGCCATACGATTCAAACTCTTGTTATATTTGAACGTGTATGCAAGTGCCTGCTGGTAAGTATCCGGATGTTTGGCAGCCCCTTCGTAGACAATCGTTGCCCATTTGAGTAAATCTGCAGGCCAGGACATTGCCACCCCGGCACTGAATGAAAATACCAGTAATACGACTCCCTGCAACAACAAGCGGAATCTTGATGCTGAGGTTTTCATTTTTCCTCTCCCAACCCCGCATCACCCAGAATATCATCAGCGATCATTTGCGCCAGGTCTTGCTCATGTTTTTGCACCACGGACTGAATATATTTTGCTACTTTCCCTGTCAAAGATGGATTGGTCTGAATAAATTTCCTGCCCAAGGGGGTTTCAAAAAACTCGACCAGTTGTTTGAGTTCCTGCTGCGAAAATTCCTGACTGTATATTTTTGCAATATCCTTGCGTATGGCATTCCAACCCAGGTAACGACGGGAAAACTCCTTGAAAACAGCTTCATGAGCAAGCAGTGATTCATTGCTTGCCATAATTTGTCCGACCATGACCTGAGCCGCCGTATCCGTTGCCTCCTGCACATGAAACAGTTCCAGTAAGCGCAATGCCAGGTCTTCTGATGAAGAAGCCTGCACAACCATCATGTTTGTCATCAACAACATTGCCAACAGCAGTTTTAACCTAACCATATCTGTTCTCCAGTCTTGGGAAGCATCAGCGCATCTTCAAATAGAATTCCAGGCGTTTGAACCTGTCTTCGATCTTTGCATCGGGTTTCAGCAACAAACTTTCACGATATTTATTCATCGCCCCCGCATAGTCTCCTCTTGCCTGACGGTACTCGGCATCTTTCAGCAGACGTTGGGCGCGTTGTTCACGGCTCAGAGACAGTTTTTCCAAGATACCGCTCTGTTGCTCAAACATATCCAACTGCCAATCCATGTTATTACCCAGCCACACTACACCCTGATCGGCGACAGCCTTATCCCCATGTCCGCCTTTTTCAATGCCCTGCCGGGTGCATCGAACCTGGGTCTCTTTGATCGTGGTAATCCCCTGGCGATTTACAGCCATGACTTCGATTTGCTGTTGACCAAATTCCAGGGGTAACTGAAGTTGCCATTTTTGTTTAACCCCTACTGCTTTATGCCATGGCCCCTGGTTTACCCTGGCGGCCACCAGCAATAAGGGCTCTTTGCTGCTGGCAACCACCCTCAAGTTCCTGGCATTCACCGTACTTCCCTTACTCGGGGATTCGATCACCAAAGGCGGCTGGGTTGCCTCTACCTCGACCTTGATATCCTCATGGGCGATATTGCCGCTGGTATCGGTAGCTCTGACCGACAGTTCATGCTGTCCCGGCTGTAACAACAATTTCACTTTATGCGCAGACACATCCAGCGGTTGTTCTTGCCATAGCCCGCCATCAACAGCCACTTGCACCGACAACAATCCCTGATCATCTTTCACACTGAAACTCAAATCCTGAATGCCGCCACGCAATTTTTTTCCAGCTGGCGGATAAGAGATATGCAGTACCGGAGGCTGATTGTCTCCTGCTGCGGCAAGAAAGAAACTTGCTACATTGTTGCTTTTATCTACATCCTGAAGATCGTCATCCGGATCCAGGATAACTTGTAGGGTGTTTTCCCCACCAGGTGCCCTGAAGGGCAGCTTGACGTCATGCACCCCATCCAGGGGCAGGTGACGCACCACGGTTCTGGCGAGTTCTTTCTGAGTACCATCCGGCATCTCACGATACAACCCCACAGACAAGCGATTGGGTGAACGGGATGCCATATTCCTCAGGGGAATCACCACCTGCATTGCATCCCCTGCCTTTGGTTTCTCTGGACCTTGCACTTTTACAGAAGCTGAGGAAATCCCCACATCCACAGACAGGATATCCACCGAACTCAATGCATCCACCCGTTGCCGGGCTTGTTTTGGATTTTCTGCAATCGTCCATACCGGGGTTGCAGTGAGTCTGAACTTGAAACGAAAATCGCTGTTGACCACATAGTGTCCGCCACGCAAATGTTTAGACTTGATACCAACCTGGTTGTCTTTGGGCATTCCCTGGGAGTCAAACTTCATCAACGCGGGTGGGATGCGGAAGCTGTAATTACCTTCTGGAATCGTGTTTTCCAGTTTTCCTATGGGCTGACCATTGAACATGATATCCAGACTATGTGGCTTGTAAGCACTTCTCTTCCAGGGCAGGGAGAAGCCCATTTCCAGCCAGGCTTCCACCAGGTTGGTTTTACGCCACTGCTTGTTCTTGAGGTAGGCAGAATATTCGTAGATGCCATTGTTACCTACATCGGCGTGAACAAAATCCACCGAGCCATCTCCATTGCTGTCATCACCCACCCAACGCACTTCTTTGGTAGTCAGCACCCAGCGATCCATTTCACCATCGCCATCCACATCCTGAGCTTGATCTTTATTGCTCCAGTCCAACCGGCTTGGGTCGAGGGTTTGGGCTTTCTCTACGTTGCGCGCAAGTTGTCGTTGTAATTGCGGATCATTTTCTTCTTCTGCCACCATGCCTGGAAACAACCATACTTGATGGGCACTTTCCCCTTTTTTCAGTTTCAACTGGTAGTCCTGGATAAACTGCTTGTCCAGGGTTTTGGCAACCAGTTTGGTGCTTACCTGACGGAAGCCCTTGTAGAAACGAGGTCTAACCTTGAAGCGCATGGACTGTCCGGCGCGCAACATGCCGTGAGTAACCGTGGGTGAAATACTCACATCGTTGCCCGCTTCAGATTGGACTGACAAATCGGTGACCGTATCACCCTTGTTTTTCAACTGGTATAAATGGGCAATCCCGTCTTTATCCATGCCCAGATCTTTCCATTCCAGTTCGATACGCGGCAAGCGTACCCATATAGAGACTTCGGCTTCATCCGACAAGCCATTGTCGGCTTCCATGCTGATGGTAAAGCGATGTTTGGCGGTCATCACATCCTGGGCGCTGATCCCCAGCATGAAGCGCTTTTCTTCGCCTGGTTTGAGCAGGAATGGTTCGTCCTGTGAGCCTTCCCCAACAAAACCCGCCAGTAATAAAGGATCATCAGGCTTGCCACATTTCAGCAACACTTTGAGCGCCTTGTCACCATTGTTTTTGACCGATACACCCAGACGTTGATCATAGTCACGCTTCACCACCGCCCCATAATTACTCTGACCGAAAGCCAATCCCTTGAGCAAAGAAAACTGTCTTACTGGGGATTTTCCCGATGCCGTCTCGACATAGAACTCATAGCTTTTCCCTGATGACAAACCTCTGAGCAATACCCGGCGCTTGCGCCCGGCTTCGCCCTCTGTCATCTGCCAGTCTTTGCTACCCTGCTCCCGATAGAACACCTTCGCTGCCCCATAGCCATTCCCTGTCCAACTGATCCAGCGACTGGTTCCGGTAAATTCAGCACCATTTCGAGGCTGTAAACCAAAGTAATCCGCAAGCCGGAAACTTCGCTTGAGTTTCTTTACCTTGCCTCGCGTATCCCGGGCTTCGACTTCCAACACATGCTTTTCTTCACTTAGGGTATCCCAGGGAAGATCGATCTTGTATGGCGGTTGTTGCAAACGGGACAATGGCTTTCCATCCAATCTGAAAATCACTTCCTTGAGGTTTGCGCCTACCGATGCTTTGACATATGCGACAACAGCTGTTGGCTGCTCCAACAATTGATTGTTGTCCATGCCATCCAGCCCCAATTGCAGGTCAGCACTCTCAACCTGATCACGCGCATCTATCCATACACTCTGCTTTATCAGATAATCCTTGGATACCGGTATTGCGTGGATGACTTTTCCCTGCTTGTCCAATGCCTGTAATTCCGCCACGGCGTAGGCATTGTCTCCGGCTGTGGCTTGCAGGCGCAAATATCGCGCCTGAACGGGTTTGAAGCGCATACCCTTTTGATAGTAGTCAGAGCCTGGCAAGGAACTGAAGCGGTCCATTCCCCAACCGACTTTTCCCATGCTTCCGGGAATCTTCAGCAATGGCTTGAATGCTTTTCCATCCACGGAGTAACTGATCTCATAGCTGTCATTGTTATCCAGTTGCACCTCGATATCTGCAACGGTCACCAGCTTGCCAAAATCCAGATCGAAGGTTCGCCCCTTGTCTCGCCAGGACAGGGTATCGGGGGCATTCCAGGCACTACCTTGTTTCACCCAACGACCATCAGTCATCAGCTGATTGTTCCTGCCACTATGCCATATACTGCCCTTGTACAACCCGGGCTTGGCATATTTCCAGGTGGCTACCTTGTCTTTGGGCAATTCCATATCCGCTTTGCCATCACCATCCGCATCGAGCATCACTTTCAATGGGCGATTCAACTTGGTTTCTGTTCGAGACAACACCACTTCACCGGGCTGAGCCCCGGAAGATATGTGAACCCGATCAGCAAAAAGCGCTATGGGTTGACGAGACATCATGACAAAACCCGGTTCATCGGAACGATCGTTATCACCCCATTCTCTGAGACTGATCAGCAGCTCGTCGCCCTTTTCCAGCTTGAAAGATTCAGCAATTTGCTGATAAGCATACCTACCTCGCTCGAACAGGGGCTTATCGACGCCTTTTTTCTCAACCTTTACCAGAATCTGCTCCGGATAAACCACATTCAGCACCCAAGTTCCCGATTCAGGGACAATGAAGGAAAAACGATCCCGGTCACCGATCTGGTCGATATAGAAGCTCTGACCTTCATCAGCCTTCATTGGCCGCAACGGATCATCTTTCAGCGGAATACTTTCTGCAGGCTCGGCGCGATACAAATGGGTATTCACTCGATAATCCGGTAGGATCAGGCTGTTGTCTCCCCATTCGCTAACCTCAACAAACCAACTCCCCGGCAACACGGGCACCGATAGATCAATACTGTTATTTGGATATCTGCCGCGTTCGGCGATAACTTTTCCCTGGGCATCGAGAATTCGGATCAGCCGTTGCCCGGGGGTTGCTTCAGCATGAACCCGCAACTGCCCGGGAAAATCCACTACCAGTCGATACAGATCCTTATCGTGCAGGGGCAAGATCGTACCATTGGTCAAAATACCGTCTCTGAGCGGAGTGGCTGATGCCAATGTATCATTGTGATGCTTGAAATCATTGCGATCTGCAGCATACCAATCGGCTTCAATGGAATAAGGGTGGGTCGAGGCATCATTATTCCCCCATTCCAGAACCTGCAGATATACCTCGCCGGAAGCCGATGCCTGGTGATCCAGTTGCACCAGATTCCCCGGATAACCTCCTTTGTCACCCAGAAGCTTGCCCTTGTCAGAAAACAGTTTCAGATTCAGTTGATGCGGAGCCTTTCCAACCAGGCGTAACAAACCACTGCCAGGCAGGTTGATCTTGTAGATATCCTGGTCATGCAATGGCCAGATGGTATTTCCCTGCAACCCGTGCAAGGACAATTCGCGTACGGCCTTGGGAGGAAAGACATCAAGTGAGGGATCACTGATGCCGTCATCAGGGATAAAATCCACTTTCATGATATAAGGCATCTTGCTGCTATCGTTATTTCCCCATTCTTGTACTTGCAACAAATAGTCCCCGGCAGACGCCACCCAATATGTCATCAACAACGGGTGATTGGGATATTCACCTTTGTTTGCGAGTATCTTCTCGGGATCATCGGCTGCAAAAACGCTCACATGTTGCTGCATTTCCGGGTGTTCTTCCATGGACACCACCAACTGCCCCGGTCTGCTCAAATGAACTCGATACCAGTCAGTGTCTTTCAGTACATCAATTTTCCCGCTTACAGCTTCCCCCAATTTCACCTGCTGCGCTTGCTGGGGCTTATTGTTGGGTTCTCTTTCCGTCTGTCTCGACTCCTGTTTGGTACGCGAAGATTTCAGCACATACTTCAGCGTCTTACTGGACTGCAACCAGTCTTCCGACACCTCCAGTGCTTGGTATCCCGGCAACGAAATACTGATTTGATATTTCCCTGCAGGAATATGGAGCACTGAAAACGTCCCCTGTATATCTGAGGACAACCTGACCTCGCCATGAGGAACAGCACTGGAATCGATAGGGCGCAGCCTTATTTCAGCGCCAATCAGCGCCTTGCCATCTTCCGACAACAGCTTTCCCTGCATGCTCAATCTGGGAACAGGCTGCATTCCCAGTATCAGTTTTTTGTCTGCCGCCACCTCATGCTTGGCCTCACTCATCAGATAACCATGATGCACAACTTGAACCTTGTGCATGCCAGGGCGGATACCATCGATGGTACTTTGTCCATGTTGATCCATGATATGTGTCTGACCGGCAATGCTGACCTGAGCCTGGGGTACGGGATCGCCATTGATCTGGCTGCGCCCTGGTATCAATACCTGCATGCCCGGATAAATTGGTGAGGCTTTTCTGGAAAATCGTATCAGGGAATCATTTACCCCAACGAGCAACAAATCGCCGTTTCTTGGATCAAAACGAATGTCTTGGGGACGATTGAGATCCTTGATGACGATCTCGATCCCCTTATTGGCAATTCGGTTGATCGTGCCTTGTTCCGTATCACTGAAATACAGGCCTTCAGGAAATAGCTTGCCATTACTCCAAGCCATGCCCCCCAGTTGTTCAGGTTGTGCAACTTCAACCACAGTAGCGTTTTCAACGCGGTAAACCCCTGCGGTTTTTGCAAATGGTGCGCTACCTTTTCTGCTACCGGCATAGAGTTGTTTTTGTTGGGGATTCCATACCAGACGAATCAAACCCTGAGGAATATTCTTTCTCAGCAGCGGGGTTTCTTCGTTTTCTTTCTGTACTTTGTAAATGTTGTTTTTTTCAAAGTCACAGAACAACCAACCACCATCGGGGGCTGAAATTATATCTCCCAGTCCGTCATATTTTTCACTCAGGGAATATTGCGAATATTTTCCAGCAAGAGACAAACGATACAAACCACGTTTGTCACTTTTTTGCGCCCAATAATCTATAGCGACCAACCAGCCTTCATCTGTACTGACCATGGATTTGGTCGCTATACCCTTTAACAGATCAGAAGTGATGACGGTATTGCCTGTAGCTAGTTGCAACAAGCTTCCTTTGGCATCAGAGCGTGACAACAGATAGGGCTGATCATCTGCACCGATAAAAACCCGGGATGCCCCATCTTTGGCAACCATATATGAGGCATTGATTTTTTGACCCAGCGACGTATCGGGAATGGCATAGTCGATAACCATCATCTCCCGTACTTCCACGGCTATTGATGCACCCTGACTCTGAGTAAAGAAAATCAATAGCAAGGCAACAACGGCAACCTGTCTCATACACTTCATCAGCGACTCCAATATGGGAGAAAACACTCGTTCTCATTTATCATTATCACTCCAATAGTTTGAATGCAATTGACACAGCGCAAGCTCAGTCGATTTATCCCGGAAATTTCATAGATTCACGTGATGATCGCGCAGGAGATGATCTGGGCTTGTGGTATAAATATTCGCCCGGTTTGAGGATATTGTTATGTCACACAAACACCCCATTATTGCCGTAACAGGTTCATCTGGTGCCGGCACTACGACATTCAGACGTATTTTTGACAGTATTTTTCAGCGAGAAGGCATCACCGCCTTTCGTATCGATGGCAATAGCTTTCGCCGTTATGATCGTTCTCGTATGCGGCATATGGTTGCCCAGGCTGAAGCTGCTGGTCACTGTCTGAGCCATTTTTCGCCTGAAGCCAATTTTCTTGACCGCCTTGAAGGATTGTTTCGTGAGTATTCGCGCTCAGGAACCGGATTGTGTCGTCGCTATGCAGAAAATTCCGATCTGGCGGAGGTCTATGACGTACCCGTGGGTGCATTTACTCCCTGGGAGGAAGTACCCGCGGGGACAGATCTGCTGTTCTATGATGGCATGCATGGAGGATGTGCGGAAAGCTCCTGGAGTGATCGCCAGTTATCCGCGTCGCACAACCCCGTTATCATCAAGCGCCGCCAGAAAATGAAAGCACGAAAAATGCGCGGTATCGATGTTGCCCAGTGGGTGGATTTATTGATCGGCGTAGTGCCTGTGGTGAATCTGGAGTGGATACAGAAAATCTACCGCGATACCCATCACAAGAATCACTCTCCAGAAGCCATTACTCATACCATCATGCGGCGTATGTCTGATTACATAACCTATATTACGCCGCAGTTTTCCCTAACCGACATCAACTTTCAACGGGTGCCTTTATCAGATACATCCAATCCCTTCGAGTTGCGAGAAATCCCGACACTTGATGAAAGTATCGTGGTGATACGCTTTCGAGAACCCAAGCGTTTCAATTTTCCCCAGCTGTTGAAACAAATCCATGGCTCATGGATGTCCAGGCGCAATACAATGGTGGTTCCAGGTGGTCAGTTGGATATTGCAATCAAGATCATCTGTACACCGTTGGTGCATGAATTGGTAGCCCGTTATCGGCAAGCTCAAAAAGGCGATCCAAGGTAAACAAATACCGTACTGTGGTCTTCCTGAGCTGCGGCATAGCCAATGTATATGGGGCCGATAAAGGTATCCAGCCCCAAATAGGCACTCCCGCCAACCAGCCAGTCTTTGCCAATGTTTTCCCTGTTGTTCCAGGTATTCCCTGCTTCCAGAGTAGCCCCGATATAGATGGGAACAATACTGTCTTGATCCATGCGCCGCATAAAGCCGACAAGCCCATGCGCCATATGCTGCCCGGATAGTTCATTGGGATCGAAACCGGACAGATTCAGGAAACCGCCCAGAAAGAAGTTTCCATACACAGGGGCGCGATCATTCCACGTATATCCAAACTGGGTGCGCCCCATCACACTGTATTTTCCGATGGAAGTGGCGATGCCCCAATCAAGCTGCAGTTGTTCGAAGTTATAGTCATCTCCCCATTGACGGGAATGGCTGCGGAACTCGGTTTTCAACCAATGCCCATCTGTGGGAAAGTAGAGGTTATCCAGGGTATCGATACCAAAACGCACAAACATCGCACCTTCATCAAAACGCCCTTCTTTGATATTCGGCGTTCCCACCACCACATCGATATCCCCTTTCGCCCCCCGCCAACCCAGGCGCAGTTCTCCCCAGCCTTCTAGATTCATTCCGGCATCCAGTGAAATCATCGCCTTGCGCTGTCGATATTCGGCAATATTATGTCCATCTTCATATTGCCCGACATTCAGGCGCGTCAACTCGATTTGGGGGTTGATAAAAAATGCCCTGTCCGTATCCAAAGGCTGGTAAAACTCTGCGAACAAGCGAGGTCGCTCACCAAGCACCAGAATATTCCGCAATTCCCCGCCCAGTTCATTCACAGCGGTGCGTGTATAGCTGGCACCCAGATTTATAGAACTGCCACTGCTCCAGTCGCCCTGAAAATTCAATCCGCCCTGCAGATAGTTCGGCCCCCAGGGCTTCTCCACAACCTGGATGTTCAAGCCAGTCTTTCCGTCCTTTTCGAGTACGTCATAAGACACCTGGCTAAACAAGTCCAAGCCATACAAATAGCTGATGCTTTGATTCAGGTCATCAGTATTCAGGGGTTTGCCAACCTCTATTTTGAAATAGCGTTGTATGACTTTATCTGCCAGACGGGAATGATTATCGACCTGCACGAAATCCACCATCGGGGGAGCAAAGCCCTGGGTACTTCCATGGGTTTTTCCATAGGCTAGATAGGCACTTTTTCCCGGCGATAATTCCGCCAATCTATCCTGTAGTTTTCGGGCTGCTTTTTCCCCGGGTACGACGCCATCTATGGCGGTGGTAAAACTGGTGGTTGTCACTTCCCCCAAATCGGGAACAATCAATATGTCGTGATCGTTCAGCAATGCAATACTTTCTTCGGTATTGCGCCGCGTCATGATGGTGGTCAGCTGATCTGTGATGGAAAGGATGTTTTTCAGTTGATCCCGCGTAGCCAGCGGGGTGCTGACGTCAACTACGATCAGATGGTCTGCCCCCATTTTCTTTACTACGTCCACTGGAAGATTGTTACTGACACCACCATCCACCAACAGCTTGCCATCAATTTCGACTGGCGCAAATACACTGGGAATAGATGCGCTGGCACGCATTGCCAACGCCAGATCACCACCTTTCAATATTACTGCGTTGCCGGTGGAAATATCGGTAGCCAAAGCACGAAAAGGAATGCGAAGCTGGTTAAAATCATGAACCTTGGCAACGGGCAGACTCAGTTGCTTCAGCAGCAGTAGCAACTTTTGTCCCTGGAGCAACCCCTGGGGCAACTCCAGCTTGCCATTATTCAGCCCTGCTGCCTGACGTACCAGAAATTCTTCGTCCTCGCGTTTTCGCCGATAACTGAGGTCTTTGCGTTTGGGACTGTCGCTGAGAATATCCAGCCAATCGATTTCCGTCAGTGCCTGTTCGATATCCTCCGGTGACATGCCAGAAGCATACAAGCCACCAATAATGGCGCCCATACTGGTTCCCGCAATGTAATCAATGGGGATGTTGAGCTCTTCGATGACTTTCAAAACGCCGACATGGGCCGTACCTCTGGCGCCACCACCACTAAGCACCAGACCTATTGTGGGGCGCTGCAACTGTGCCTCTGCGGCAACTACCGGCGTAGCGTTGAGCAGCAACAGACTCAGTAACAAGATCAATCGAAAAGCATACCGGTTCATAACTTTATCAGGCACGCACTACCAGTCGCACCGCATCCAGACGCAATCGGGTGCGCGGCAGATATTCCTGCAACATGGACTGACGCTCTTGCAACAACTGCAACTCTTCTGCGGCAGCACCATCACTCAAGACCTGCAAGCGCTGCTGTTCTTCCTCTAGTTCTGCCTGCATTTGCGCAACCGCCTCGGCAATAATTTCATCCGCCTTTGCCGTGGCTTGTTGCTCTCCTTTTACCAATAGCTGTCGCAACATCTCGGTTTGAGATTTGATCACGCGACTGGCGGTTTGACGGTCACGGTGCAAGGATTTCCCCTGGAGTTTGTCTGAAGCCAGGGCATGGGCATAATCATTTCCCTTGCGATCCAGCAACAACCTGATGGGCGTTGCAGGCAGATATCGAGCTGCTTCCAATTCACCTGGCGCTGTGCAAACCAACACAAAGATCAGTTCCAGCAACACCGTGCCAGCTGGCAATGGTCCCGAGTCCAGAACAATGAATGCAGCACTACCCAGGTCACTACTGACCAGTTCTTCCACAGCACCACGCACCATGGGATGCTCCCAGGTAAGAAACTGGCGGTCTTCATGAATCAAGGCATCCGAGCGGGAAAAGGTGACCGTGGTTCCTTCTTCCGGCAACCCCGGAAATTGCTCCTGGCGCATATGTTCGCCGGGATGCAGCACCAGAGATTGTCCCGGACCAGGCTCATGTTCCACCCCAAAGGCATCCCAATACAGATGCATGTAGTTTGCCAGACCTGAATTGTGTCCCGCAGCTTCCAGTTGTTCTACCAGCCCGGCAGCGACTTCAGGATCACAGGATTGCAACTCCAGCAGCCGATCTCTGCCCTTGGACAGCGCCAGTTCCAGCTGCTCACGTCGCTCAGCCACTTTCTCTACCAGTTCTGCCGTCATGCGCGGTTCAACCAGCGCCTCATGCAGCAGCATTTCATATTCTTCGTACAGACTCACCGCCACCGCTGAAGGTTGAACAAAAGCATTCACCCCCTGTTGATACCAATGGTAGAGGGTTTCCATGGGACTGCCAGTCAATACGGGCAGATGCAGATCGATCACCTGACCCTGCCCGATACGATCAAGGCGTCCGATACGTTGCTCCAGCAAATCAGGTTGCAGGGGCAGATCGAACAGAACCAGATGGCGGGCAAACTGGAAGTTTCGTCCTTCGCTACCGATTTCCGAACATAACAGTACCTGGCTGCCCTCTTCCGCATCGGCGAAGAATGCTGCGGCGCGGTCACGCTCCACGATCTCCATCTCTTCATGGAACACCGCTGCATGAATGGCATGACGGGTACGCAACCAGGTTTGCAGTTGCAACACGGTTTCCATATGCGCACAAATCAGCAGTACCTTCTGCGGCGCCAGGTCTTGCAGCAATGTCACCAGCCAATCCAGACGAGGATCAATTTCCTGCCAGTTCTCGACCGCTGATTCAGGGGTCAATGCCACCTGAGCATCATCAATTTGGGTATAAGCATCAGGACAAGGAAGCTGCGTGACATGCAGTTCCCGACGCGGGAAACCACTGACTGTATGCCGGGTGTTTCGGAACATGACTCGCCCCACACCATGACGGTCTACCAGTCGGCGTACCATCTGCGCTGTGGTCAGCCCTTGCACATCACCTAACAGCTCTTCTAAAAACTGCCGCTGATCGGAATCCAGCTTTTGCTCATCCAGCAGCAAAGCCGCCAGATCAGCTACCTGTTGGTAGTGCTGCTCTTCTGCCAGGAAGCTTTCATAATCAGGATAGCGATGAGGATCAAGCAGGCGCAAGCGCCCGAAATGCCCGACACGCCCCAATTGCTCTGGCGTGGCACTGAGCAGCAACACGCCCAATGCCTGCTCTGCCAGGGATTCAACGAAATCGTATTCCAGACTGGATTCTTCTTCCGTCCAGTGTAGGTGATGGGCTTCATCGACGATGAGCAAATCCCACTCTTCTTCCAGGGCTGCCCGGGCAATCTTGGGTGACGACAGCAAGAAATCCACGCTGCACAAAACTTGCTGTTCATCCGCAAAAGGGTTGTCGGAATCTGAGGCTTCGAAGCGTGCCTGATCGAACAAGGCAAAGCGCAGATTGAAGCGTCGCAGCATTTCCACCAACCATTGATGCAGCAAGGGATCAGGCACCAGCAACAGCACCCGCTTGACTCGACCACTGAGCAACATGCGATGCAGAATCAGTCCCGCTTCGATGGTTTTTCCCAACCCCACTTCATCCGCCAATAACACCCGGGGAATAAGACGACGTGCGGTGCGCTGGGCAATATACAACTGATGAGGAATGAGGCTGATACGCGGCCCCATCAATCCCAGAACAGGTGATTGGGCTTCCTGAGCCATTTGCTGCCAGGACTGGTAACGCAAATCGAACCAGGTGTTGCGGTCGATGCGCCCCCCCAGAAACTTTTCCCGGGGACGATTCATTTGCAAATGCGGACTGATGACGATCTCACACAAGGTATGCTCATCACCGGCGGCATCTTCACAGCGGTAATAAAACAGCCCGGCACGCTCGATAACTTCCAGCACCAGGAATTCCTGCTCGTGCTCGTCTTGAAAACGATCACCCGCCTCCAACAGCAAGCGCGTCAACGGCGCTTCTGGCAAGGCATAGACCCGGGATTCCTGCACCGCTGGAAATACCACGGTCAAACGGCGGTGTTCTAGTTCCGATACCATACCCAAACCAAGATCTGGGTCCATATCACTCAGCCAGCGCTGTCCTGGCAAATAGACTTCCTTTGACAAAATAATACCTGTACTTGAGGTCAATCGGGTAATACTTGCCATTGTACAGACTTGTTTCTAGATTGGCTGTAACTACTCCGCTTACAGGGTGTTGAAAAAGCCCTTCCATGGACTTTTTCAACCACGGAAGCGGAAAACGCGGTTTCCCTCTTCCTTCATTTTCAATGGCTTACAGCCATCAAAAATGGTGGCACATCCATGTACCACGCACAGGGTGTCGAAAAACGGTGTTTTTCAACACCCTGTTAATGGTAAGTATCCCCCGGCAGAGCCGGGGATTTCCCACTATTGATTAAGAACTATTGCACAATGGCGTGGAAGACACCCCCATTTACTTTGAAGCCTGCACCCAGAGCAATACTGTTGGTAGCTCTGAAAGATACATCTCCCCCCACCGTGATTTCATAGCCATTTACCGCTTTGATGTCATCACATACTTTATCTGGCAAAGAACTGTCTATCGGGACTGCAGGTTGAGATATGTCCATGCTGACGCAGGAAAAGCTCACACCCACGTTTTTATCGGTATCTACGTTGACTACACAGTCATTCGTATCACCCACACAATCTCCTGACCACAGCCAACTCCCTTGGGTCCAATCTGGATTGGTCAGAGTTGGAGTCAGTGTCACAGCCGCAGCACCGGGATAACTGCCCATGCAATTATCCGTACAATTGACCATATCGATACCACTCGGTGTGCCGGTACTGGATACCTGCCCCTCACCTGTGACCTGAACATTCACCGTATGCTCAATGTCCAGCATTTGTATGAATCCAGTGCGCCCGTAACTTTTGTAGCCTTCCCAAACGATTCCAGCAATGACCAAGTGTTGACCATCCAAGGCCAAGCTTTTCAGAGCATCATGTTCAGCACCTGCGGTTCCCGCGAGACTATTGTGGGTAACCGGATGAGGAAGGCGTTTGAATTTGAGCAATTCACCTGTCGCGCCACTGCGGTATTGCAGATAGCCTCTTGCTTCCCCGGTGCTATTGTTCTGACTACCACCAACATATACATTGTCAGCAGCATCGAGCAACAAGGTGGATGCCGTGCCATTGCGCTTGTGTCCGTCGTCCCATGATGCAGCCCACAAAACCGTCGCTCCACCAGCACCATCACCGTCTTTTGCGTATTTGACCATGTACCAATCGTCATCTCTTCCGACGGTTTTACCCGTTCCCGCGTTCTGATAACCTGAAACGATGATATTGTCCTGACTGTCGATCACCACACTGTGCGCCTGATCATTGAGTCCATTGGGGTCATCATACTGAGCATCCCACAACAAACTGCCGTCACTCGCATATTTCCGTACATACCAGTCATTGTGATCCACCACATCATCAACGGTGATAAAGCCGACAACAACAAAATTTCCCTGACTATCAACCGCTACTGCATTGGCTTTATCATAGAGACCGCCATCATCATATAAAATCGGAAAACCTGGAGCCGCACTACCATCGGTCTTGCTCAATTTATTGATATACCAGTCTTCATTGGCGATTCCTGCCAGGTACAAATAACCTGCGCTGTCCTGGGCTATCCCCATGTTCCAGGCATTGTCATGTGCTGAGTCGATTTTTTTCCATTGAGAAGCCCCCACGGAATTATATTTCCAGACCGTGGGATGAATGGGATTACCGGTTCTGCCGGCCATATAGATATCTGCATTGCCATCCACCACTTGAGTGAAAAAATAATTGTCAACTATATTGTCCTGTATCCACTCGGGAGGAGTATCTTTGACATCCCCCGTGGTTACGTCGTAGCGCACACTAAGTGAGGGTGGATGGCCTGAAGCCAACACGGTATTACTGTCAAGAAAGTCGACGGCTTCAAAGGCACCAAAAAGGAACCCATTATTACCAAGGTTGTTTACACTGTTGAATATTTTCTGCCACTTCAGAGTACCAATATCCGGCAATAGCTTCAGCATGGTGGCAAATGCCGTTAAATCATAGACTGCTGGATTGCTGGTATCGTCGGTATAACCGGCCAACACCAATTGATTCCCTTGCAGGGCTATTTTGGGTGCCCCACTATTTGTTTCTGTCCCAGGGCTATCGTTGAATGTCGTGAGGTGATTGATCTCTTGGGATTTTAATAAATCCCCGGTCTGGCCATTTCTATATTGCACATGGTAACGCCAATGGCTATCTTTGTTGAAAACACGCATAGCGGTATAGAAATTGCCCCGCTCATCCAGTACCGCAGCATCAGCCAAGTCTTCTGTGCCACTGCTCCAGGTCTTGTCCCAGAGAATATTGCCATCTACCTTGGCGAATTTGACGAAGCGGGAATCATTGTCAGTGCCATTGTCAATATTCCCAACCACAATAACATTGTCCTGGGCATCCACGATGATGTCTCTTGGATACTGATGCACACCTGCGGGACCCATGGTTTTCTCCCAGATCACCGAATTGTTGGACTTGTCGTACTTGCGTACCAACCATTGATTGGTGGTGGCACTGGAGCCATCCAAACCTGCAACAATGAAATTGTCATCACTGTCGATGGCAATACAGTATGCCAAATCTTGATATCCTGCTGATCCGCCATAAGTCAGTGGAAACCCGGCTACCAAGTCCCCATTACTCTGATATTTATAGATCACCCAGTCATTGATACTGGCATTGGTGTTGTAGCTTTCTCCAACCCCATAAACATTGCCCAGGCTATCCTCAGCAACATCATAAACCCTGTCCGTTCCATTCATGTTTACCGGCCATCCTGTCGCCAGGGTACCATCGGTAAGGTATTTCCACAGATGCCATATATCGGATCCCCCACCAATCTCCTGACCAGCGTAAAAAATATCACCATTGTTTCCGACAAATTGGCTTTTAAACGCCGTGTCTCTACCCGTATTGGCATAACTGATCCATTCCGCTGGGGTATCCATAGGGATCCCTGTCACGGCGGAATAACGTATGCCCATACCAGGGTTGTCAGCCAAATGTCCCGTCCCACTTACTAGCACGGTATCAGCATCCAGAAAATCAGCACCATAGAACAGGGCGTTATAACCTGAAACAGAAGAATAGTAGCGGCTTGTCCAGGTTTCCGGACCAACACTTGCATTCACACTGCCTGCCAATATTGCAGCAGATACAGCAACCGACATCTTCAATTTTTTACTCTTGCAATATTTTATTAAAACCATCAACTTTCTCCTTTATATTCATATATTTTCTCTTTCATCTTTTACTATAAAATATTAAAAATATTTGATATTCAAATATTGAATAAAAGAAGTGTTTTGTTGAGAAACATCAATATCCTATTTAATAATCTGTTGATACTGACTTTTGTCAATGCATTGTCACTGCCCCGGTGCCAGCATGAGCGGCATTCAGGATTTTCCCGTACCCTGCGGAAAGTACTACAGAGGTCATGAGTGAAGCAGCTCACTTCATGATGTTTCCATTTGCCTCTTTCCCCTGTAACCGGATGTTGAAAAAGTCCTTCCATGGACTTTTTCAACCACGGAAGCGAAAAATATGGTTTCCCGCTTCCTTCATTTTCAATGGCTTACAGCCATCAAAAATGGTGTCGCATCCATGTACCACACACAGGCTGTCGAAAAACGGTGTTTTTCAACAGCCTGGTAAAAGCCGATAATTTTTTCTCCATTGCGAGACAACGCACCAAAATCAACATCCGCCCCTTCCATATCTTGTATTTCTGAGCCAATAAGCATCAGCGTATGCTGATATTCTAAAAATCCCCAAGTCACTGAATTTACGAATCTATTCGATTTCCCCCCATTTTATCCACAGGATATGCACTTCTTTCTCCCAGTTACCAACAGGCTTATACACAACATATTGTGGTTGACAGTGTTTTTATACCCACATATTATGCCTGACACCCTAGGGAGAATTCTTTTCAGCATAATGCCTGAATAATACTAACAAGCGGCTGACCACCCGCTATTTTCTCTCTATCGTTCAAAATCACACCCAGGGAGAAACACCAATGGCAACCACCGAAACCCCGATCAGCGCCGAGACCATCGCTGTACCACCGACCACAGACACCCCCAGCAGCAACAACAAAGCCGAAGACAATACCTGGGGTGAACTGCGCGTCATCCGTCGTAACGGCAAAGTCACTGCCTTTGATGCGGACAAGATCACTGTGGCGGTTACCAAAGCCTATCTCGCCGTAGAAGGTGGCAATGCCGCCGCTTCTGCGCGGGTACATGATGTGGTCAGAAATATCACCCAGCAGGTTTCTGATGCCCTGATCAGACGCAACCCTGATGGTGGAACGGTTCACATCGAAGACATTCAGGATCAGGTGGAACTGGCGCTGATGCGTGCCGGGGAGCACAAGGTTGCCCGCGACTATGTACTCTATCGTGAAGCCCGGGCTCAGGAACGTCTGCAACAAGAAAAAGAGGCCGGAGTCGAAGAGCATCTGGTCAATATCACCCTTGCTGATGGCAGTGTACAACCCCTGAATGTACCGCGCCTGCGTGCTCTGGTTGAAGAAGCCTGCAACGGGCTGGATGAAACCGACCCCAAAGTGATTCTGGATGATAGTTGCCGCAATCTGTTCGATGGCGTCAAAGAAGAAGATGTTTCTCAGACCCTGGTAATGAGCGCCCGCACCCTCATTGCCACCGAACCCAACTATTCTTATGCAGCGGCACGCCTGCTGATGGACACCCTGCGCAGGGAAGCCCTGGATTTTCTTGCCATGCCCCGGGTAGACACTCAGCAACAGATGGCTGCCGAATATGCTGATTATTTCCGCAACTATGTGAATCGTGCGGTTGAACTGGAACTGCTGGACAGTCGTCTGGCGCAGTATGATATGGAACGGATCACCGCTGCCATGCAACCCGAGCGTGATCTGTCATTTACTTATCTGGGGCTGCAAACCCTCTATGACCGCTACTTCATTCATGATGACAAAGGGGTTCGCTTTGAACTGCCGCAAGCGTTCTTCATGCGTGTCTCCATGGGGCTCGCGCTCAATGAAATCGACCGGGAAGGCAAAGCCATCGAGTTCTACAATCTGCTCTCCAGCTTCGACTTCATGAGTTCCACCCCGACCCTGTTCAACTCTGGCACCCTGCGCCCGCAGTTATCCAGTTGCTATCTGACCACAGTGCCAGATCACCTTGACGGTATCTATTCCGCCATCAAGGACAACGCCTTATTATCCAAATTTGCCGGTGGACTGGGTAACGACTGGACGCCGGTACGCGGTCTTGGTTCTCACATCAAGGGCACCAATGGCAAGAGCCAGGGCGTGGTACCTTTCCTCAAGGTCGCCAACGATACCGCCGTGGCAGTGAATCAGGGTGGCAAGCGCAAGGGCGCGGTCTGCGCCTACCTGGAGACCTGGCATATCGACATCGAAGAATTCCTCGACTTGCGCAAGAATACCGGCGACGAACGCCGCCGCACCCACGACATGAACACCGCCAACTGGATTCCTGACTTGTTTATGCAACGGGTGGCAGAAGATGGCGACTGGACCTTGTTCTCCCCGGATGAAACCCCTGACCTGCACGACCTCAGCGGCAAAGCATTCGAAGAAGCCTATTGCAACTACGAAGACAAGGCCGCCCGCGGCGAGATGAATATCCACCGCAGCATGAAAGCCGTGGATCTGTGGCGCAAGATGCTGGGTATGTTGTTTGAGACTGGTCATCCCTGGGTCGCCTTCAAAGACCCTTGCAACATCCGCTACACCAATCAACACCTGGGCGTGGTACACAGCTCCAACTTGTGTACAGAAATCACCCTGCACACCAATCAGAATGAAATTGCGGTATGCAACCTGGGTTCGGTAAACCTGCCCCAGCACACCAACGAAAACGGGTTGGACATGGAAAAGCTGGAAAAAACCATCTCCATCGCCATGCGCATGCTGGACAATGTTATCGAGTACAACTATTACTCCGTACCCCAGGCGCGTAACTCCAACCTGCGGCATCGTCCCGTGGGACTGGGCATCATGGGCTTCCAGGATGCACTGTACAAGCAACGCCTGCCTTATTCCGGTGATGAAGCCATCGAATTTGCCGACCGATCCATGGAAGCCGTCAGCTACTTTGCGATCAAAGCATCCAGCGACCTGGCTGAAGAACGCGGCAAATATTCCAGCTTCGAGGGATCACTCTGGAGCCAGGGCATACTCCCCTTCGATTCCATGCGCAAACTGGCTGAAGAACGCGGTCAGTATTTGCAAGTGGACGACAGCCAGACCCTGGACTGGGACAGCCTGCGCGAACGGGTTAAAACTGTCGGCATTCGCAACTCCAATACCATGGCCATTGCCCCCACTGCCACCATTTCCAATATCTGCGGGGTGAGCCAGTCCATCGAGCCCACGTACCAAAACCTGTTCGTCAAATCCAACCTCTCCGGTGAGTTCACCGTGGTCAACCCCTACCTGGTACACGATTTGAAAAAACTGGGGCTGTGGGATGAAGTCATGGTCAATGATCTGAAATATTACGATGGCTCGGTGCAACCCATCGACCGTGTTCCCGACGATCTCAAAGCCATCTATGCCACAGCCTTTGAAGTCGATCCGCGCTGGTTGGTGGAAGCCGGATCACGACGTCAGAAATGGATCGATCAGGCACAATCTCTGAACCTGTACATGGCAGAGCCTTCCGGTAAAAAACTCGACAACCTGTACAAGCTCGCCTGGGTACGCGGTCTCAAGACCACCTACTACCTGCGCTCCATGGGCGCTACCGGTCAAGAAAAAACCACCAGTTCCGGCAATAGCGAAGGCAAAGTCAACCTGCTGGGCGCCACACCCGCAGCAGCACCCAAAGCCTGCTCTATCCTTGACCCCGAATGCGAAGCCTGTCAATAGGAGACCAAGATCATGTTGAATTGGGACGACCCACTCACACCTGCCAAAGACAACAAACTGGAACCCCTGGCAACCGCCGACACCGCCGTTGCGACCGCCAAGGATGCAGCGCCAGCCGTGCCCTCCACCAGCACCAGCAAACCGCAGGCAGCATCGCCACAAACCGAGATTGACCTCAAACCCGTCAATCCCGAGGACAAGCGCGTCATTAACGGGCTCACCGACATCAACCAGTTGGCACCCTTCAAATACCCCTGGGCCTGGGAATATTTTCTCAATGCCAACAAGAACCATTGGACGCCCCTTGACATCAACATGAACCAGGACATCCAGGATCACCAGCACAACCTCACCCTGGAAGAACGGCATGTGTACGAAAACGTCCTCTCCTACCTGACCACCTCCGATATTCTCGCCATGCGCAATATCGGTCTGGCGGTAATGGAAAAGATGTCTGCCCCAGAATTGCAGATCTACCAGGCGCGTCAGGTCTACGAAGAAGCCCTGCACACCTGGACCTACCAGCACTGCATCGAAACCATCGGTCTGGATCAGAGTGAAATCTACAACCGCTATCGCGTGGTGCCAGAGATCAACGGCAAGATCCAGATGGCAAACCGCCGTCTCGACTCCGTACTGCGTACCGATATCGACCTGAGAAACCGCGACGAACTGGAAAACTTCGTCATGGCATACAGTTTCTTCGCTGGTATTTTCGAAGGCTGCTGGTTCTACAACGGCTTCAGCCCCATCTTCGCTCTACAACGCCGCGGCCTGATGAAAGGCACCGCCGAACAGTTCCAGTACATCATGCGCGACGAAGTGCTGCATGCCTCCTTCGGCATCCGCGTGGTGAAACAAATCATCCACGAAGAAAACGTCAGCCTCGATCCAAAAGCCATCAAGGAAATGTGGGAAGAAGCCCACGCCTGCGAAGATAACTACGCCAGCTACATCCTGCGCGACCCCATTCTCGGCTATCGCAAAGAAGACCACATGGAACAATTCCGCTTCATCGCCAACCGCCGCGCCATACAACTCGGCTGGGAAGAACCCTTCCCCGGCGCCGAATGCGCCCTGCCCTGGTTGGATGAACAAGCGAACATGCGCAAGGAGAAGAACTTCTTCGAGACTACCGTTACTGAATATCAGACGGGGGGGGCTTTGAATTGGGATTGAGGTTGATGATTCTTATTTTTGAAGATCGGTTCTGCCTATCACGTGAAATTAGGGAGATAGGCGGAATCTGTCTATCTCAGTATCCCAAGAAACTGTCTATTTAACTGTTAGGCGAAAACGAATGTACGACTTGTACCAGTGTAATGAAGACGACACTGCCAGGTTTATTCTTGGAAAGAATGGCAACAAAAAATTATTTGTTATTGGTTTAAATCCAAGTACAGCAAATAAGGAGAAGTCTGATACTACAGTTGCAAAAGTGGAAACCGTGGCATCAAAAAATGGATTTGAAGGCTTTGTAATGGCAAATCTCTACCCACTTAGGTCAACAGATCCGAATGCATTACCTGAAATAGAGAGCGAAGATTTAATCATAAAAAATATGAAGGCCATCCATGAGCTGGCTCAAACTGAAAAAACACCAGTTTTTTGGGCAGCGTGGGGTAGTGACATCACAATAAGGCCATATCTTGGAATTGCATTAAAACTCATGGCAGAAATGGTTAATGAAATAAATGGCACATGGGTACACTACGGTGAGCTGACAAAATACGGTCACCCAAGACACCCGTCAAGGTTGTCCTATTCGTGGGCATTCTCAGAATTCGATATATCTACCTA
>CAYXOS010000020.1:24375-26037 GCA_964467115.1 uncultured Sedimenticola sp. | reverse complement strand
TTTAAAGGAGTAGGTGGTGCTATTTGATCTATTGTACTCAAAGAAAGCGCTGAATTATCTGGACATGGGTTCAGTGAGATTTTTCATACAGCCAGGAAAATCAAGAGCTTGTGCTGTCTACTGCAATCAATCACGATTCCCGGAATTTATCATTTCGTAGCATTTTTCCTTCATCACCATTAAAATACGCGCCACTTGAGAGATGGATCGTAGTATTTCGTCTGAAACAGACTTTCCAGTCAATTCACTTTGGTGATGGCTGCTCGCTTGATTTTATTAATTATTTTATTGGAGAACATCTACAATGAGACTGATTCTTTTAGGCGCTCCCGGCGCGGGCAAAGGCACTGTTGCCAAAATGCTGACAGCTATTGACGGATCTGTACAGATTTCTACTGGTGATATTTTGCGTGCCGCTGTAAAAGACGGCACCGATCTGGGCAAAGAAGCCCAAGGCTACATGACTCGCGGTGAGTTGGTTCCTGATTCCCTGATCATGGGTATCATGGGTGAGCGCCTGCTGGAAGACGACTGTAAGTCGGGTTTCCTTCTGGACGGTTTCCCACGCACTATCCCTCAGGCAGAAGCACTGAAGGAGCTGCTGGTAAAGCTGAATATCGAACTGGACGGTGTGGTAAATCTGAATGTACCCCGCGATGTTATTCTTGATCGCCTCACAACTCGTCGTACCTGCGAAGACTGTGGTGCTATCTACAACGTCAAGAGCAATCCACCCAAGACTGAAGGTGTTTGCGACAAGTGTGGCGGAAAAGTTGTTCAGCGTGATGATGAAACTGAAGAAGCCATCTCCAAACGTCTGGACGTTTTCAACGATCAAACCGCTCCACTGGTTGGTTTCTATGAAAAAGAAGGCATGCTGTGGGACATCAATGCAACGTCCAGCGATGAAGTTGTTGCCAACATCAAGTCAAAATTGGGTATCGACTGATCGTATTGTAAAATCGATCACTGGCAGCCAAGTAATTTGGTAATTCTGCCCGCATGAAAAAACCGCCTGTTTGCTGGGCGGTTTTTTTATGTCTGCTGCATCGCTCATCAGCGATGAATACTCATACCTGACGACAGAGGCAATGTCGGGTCATCTTCTATTTGCTTCATCTCAATCTCAGCGGCAGGCGTTGAGGGCGCAGCGACATCAGGAGGGGTATCCCGATATTCCTGCTTTGGTTTTTCCACCGGCCCATGCAATGGCGAACGTTTGTGCTCGACCTCTCGCATCACAGGTGGTTTGCTGGTCTTGGGCTTGGGGGGAGAGATGCTTTCTTCCAGTGCCTCCAGCTCCTGTTGCTCTTTCATCGGCCTGAAGCCTCTTTCGGGCTTGTCGGAAATTGGCATTCCAACCTCACTCACGGGAACGCCCGGAGGTGGCACGACCTCTACCGGAGCACCACGAGGCATGGCTTCGACAGGCATTTCTGCTGCCTGCCCCTTCTTGGCATCGAAATACTCCGCCTGTGGCCAACTCTCATCAGGAGGGCTGATCAGCTCATTTCGAAACTGCTGGGTGGGAGCTGGATATTGAAAACGTCTGCTCGGCTGCGGGGCGGCTGCATACGGACGAAATGCAGAATCAGACCTCTGGGGGTAATTTGGCATACGAGGTTGCGTGGCAGCAACACCCCCAGGAGGTGGCCAATTTAT
>CAYXOS010000020.1:17206-24275 GCA_964467115.1 uncultured Sedimenticola sp. | reverse complement strand
AATTTGGCATACGAGGTTGCGTGGCAGCAACACCCCCAGGAGGTGGCCAATTTATAGAGCCTGGCCCCTGATCGTTCGAATAATACCCATCTGCCAGCACCATGTTTGAAATGGCCAGCATGTATACTGAAACACCAATTACAACCCTACGCATTACCATTCCTCTTCGCCAGAGTTTGTTGAGAGATTCGTTGATATATTCATGAATTGGCATCTTGAATCCAGGAAAAATCACAGGCTCTTCTGTTAAATTTACCACATAAAGGAAGCCCTGATCGAATCATGATTTTTTATCCTGGCACGCAGAATCTGTTAGTGCTTTCCAAGCCGATCAAACAGGCGCCAAACCCAGAGGATTTTCTGGATCTACCCCTTCCATAAAAGGAAGATGTCGTTCACGGTGGGTTACCTGATAAACCAGGCCAATCCAATTTGCTATCACCGCTTCCGCCGTGTCGTGCCAGGTATTGTCCAGATTTCCTGCTACCAGCTTTTCCGGGAACACTGGCAGCTTTTCTCCAGCCGCCTTGGCGCGCTGCAACCACCATGAGTATTCTTCGAATATAGCTGTTTGTTGCACTCCCAGATAGTTATCTGGCATTGGCGGGTAGTGGTCTAACTCGCCTGCAATAAAGCGTAGCACCTCACGCTTGTATTCTTTCAACAAGGATACCGTATCGTATTCAGGATGCCCCTGAAAAAACACAAAACGCAAGCCATCAGCACTGGTTGCAAGATGCACGCCTTGTTCCGGGCTTTCCACCAACACCCGCAAACCTGCACGATCAAATTGATCCCTGGTGACCGCATTCCATCGAGAATGGGGGACGTTGAAGCGGCTATTGACATCATTTACCAAAGGATGGGTTTTATCCACCACTTGATGCGGGAACACACCCCATATTTTCTTTGGTTGCGGCTGTCGATGTTGCCCATAGCGAAACTGCATTACCGCATGGGTGGTAAGACAGGAACAGAGGGTAGATGTCACATTCTCTGCGGCCCAATCAATCACCTTGATCAAGGGTTCCCAAAAGGGTTCGTTGGATAATTCGGGATCCAAAGGGGTAGCGCCCGTAATAATCAGCGCATCCAATCCTTTTTCCTGAATCTGTTCAAAGGTTTCATAATACTGATCTACATGCGCCTGCCCTTCCGCACTGCGCTGCAGTTCTGGCAGGGAAAAGGGATGAACAAAAAATTGGGCGATGGGGTTACTTTCTCCGACCAAACGAAAAAATTGTCGTTCCGTGGCAGCCAATGCCTTGTCAGGCATCATATTCAGCAAACCGATATGCAATTCCCGTATATGTTGATGCATGGCACGCCCACTGGGTAGCACCAACAACCCTTCTTGCTGCAAACGCGAAAAAGAAGGCAAATCATTGTGGGCAACGAGTGGCATCTCTAGTCCTCCTCTCGGGCGATAGCCGTTTCCAGCAGTTGCAAAAATTCTTGCTCGGTCTTCACTTGTGCCAATTCATCCGAGGTTACTGTGTAACCGCGTTTGGCGATGGCTTCGTAACGAGGGATACGCGAATGGAACAGGCGCGGAAACACCCAGCGGGTAAAATCATCTGGATTAATCTGAGCCGCATATTGCAGATCATTCTCCTGGAGATAGACCTGCAGTTCCTGCAACAAAAACTCGGGACGGTAGTAAAGGGGCTTGGGCGCGGATTGGGCACGGCTGATCAGCTGCTGCTCCTGGGCTTCATTGGTGATCTTTATATACAGGATATAGCTGTGCTCAGCCAATAAATCGATGACCTCCGGGTCATCGAGTTCACACAAACTGCCGCCCATGTCGTTGATAAAATGTTTGTAGCCGTAGACATCCTGCGCTTTTTGGATAAATTGCGGCACATCACGCACAGCAGCAATCTCGGCTTCCCGGTACTGTGCCTGGCGACGAACAAAATCCTCCAGGGGTACGCCTCCCTGCTCTGGATTCCCCAGTTTTCCAACAAAACTCAGCACCGGCCCCAGATCATCTACCTTGATATTGTTGCGAATGTAGATCCAATCCTTGCGCAATAAATCACCCAGGAAAGGTTGTTGCATTGCCTGTGCCTTGACCAGATCCAGAATCAGTTCATCCAGATAGCGAGTACCAATTCGATAATCACCAGAATAATGAAACCAGTCATGTTGCCGCAACATGTTGGAGATGTAAGTTTTTCCTACTCCCGACATTCCCAACAGGGTGATTTTCTTGTGTTCCCAGGCACGAAAAGACTCAACGCTAAATTTCACTTGTAATACCCAATGGCTGGATTGATGACGTATTATAGGTCGTATGCCTGAGCAAGTGAATTTGTACCGAAAAATCCTGCACTGGATCAGTATCCAGATGGAAGAGATCCGCCTGCATCTGGCGCGCCCGGATGCCTTGATACAACTGGCTGCACTGGGGCTGTTGACCGGACTGTTGACTGGGGCTGTCATCGTCATCTTCCGTCTGTTGGTGGAGACCATTCAGAATTTTGCCCTGCACGGCAACGGCCCTGATGCTTTTGAACAGCTTTCCCTGCTGGAACGATTCATCTATCCCCTGGCTGGTGCAATTTTACTGGCGTTGATGTTTCGCTGGTTTGCCAGAGGGCTGTATGTACTCGGCGTGGCTCGGGTGTTGGAGCGCATGGCATACCATCAGGGACACCTGACTTTTCGTGGATTCCTGCTGCAGTTTTTTGGCGTGGCCATCGCTCTGGTTGGAGGGCATTCTGTTGGACGTGAAGGCGCACATATCTTTCTCGGTGCCTGCACAGGCAGCTTGTTGGGGCAAAAAATGGAGTTACCCAACAATGCGGTACGCACCCTGGTGGGCTGTGGCACTGCCGCAGGAATTGCAGCTTCTTTCAACACCCCACTGGCGGGAGTGATTTTTTCACTGGAAGTAGTAATGATGGATTATCAGCTTGCCAGTTTTATCCCGGTCATTCTCAGTGCCGTCACTGCCACGGTCTTTTCCAATGCTGTACTGGGAAATGCGGCGGTATTCTCCGTCCCTATTCTGGAATTATCCAGCTTGAAAGAAATTCCTTTGGTGGTGCTCTTGGGACTGTTGAGCGGCGCCTTGGCTGCGGGCTTCATCCGCCTGGTCAAGATCATTGCCAGCAAGGGAAAAGCCCTTCCCATTGAAAGCCAAATGCTGCTTGCAGGCGCCTCTTCTGCCTTACTCGGCATGTGGATCCCCCAGGTAATGGGAATTGGCTACGACACCATCAATATCGCCCTGGTCGGGGGTTACAGCGCCGGGTTACTGATACTGATGGCTGTGGTGAAATTGCTGGCGACCAGTATTTGCTCTGCCCTGAATGTCCCCGGCGGCATGATTGGCCCCGCTTTTTTCATGGGTGCGACCCTGGGCGCGGGCTTCGGTCATGTTGTGCACGCCCTGATACCCGACCTGGGTGTGCAACCCGGCCTGTATGCCATGTTGGGAATGAGCGCAGTCATGAGCGCCAGCCTGCAGGCTCCTTTGGCAGCACTCACTGCATTGCTGGAATTGACCGACAACCCCCAGATCATTATGCCGGGCATGTTGGTGGTCGTCATTGCCGGGTTAACAGCCAGTGAATTGTTTGGACAGGAATCCCTGTTTATCACCATGCTCAAAGCCAAGGGTCTGGACTATAAGCAACACCCGGTCTTGGCGGCATTGCGACGCATGGGTGTCGCCAGTGTCATGGACAAAGGCTTTGTTCGCTCCTCAAGAAAAGTATCAACCGAGGAGGCGATGAAATTATTGGAGTCCAAACCCAAATGGATCGTCATCACCGAAAACAACACACCCATTGCAATACTTTCTGCAATCAGTCTGGCAGGGCATCTGGAAACCCTGGAAGAAGCCCAGAATGCAAATGAAACTCAAACCCTGGCGGACAACGATATCGACCTCATGGAAATCCCGGGGAAACGTCTGGGATTGGCACCGATTCAACTGCATGAAACCCTGCAGGAAGCCATGGAGAAACTGGACAAGGAAGAAGGCGAAGCCCTGTATGTAAGACGCATGTCTGCCCCAGGGATTTGGCGTATTTACGGAATTTTGACCCGGGAACAGATCGAGTCTTCTTACAAGCTGTAAAGTGGCTCCGCAATACGCTTTTCCATTGCCTCCGCAGACAATGGCTTGTCAAACAGGAAGCCTTGCATATAGTCACAACCAATACCCTTGAGGAATTGTCGTTGTTCTTCTGTTTCCACACCCTCGGCAATAACACCAATACCGAGACTGTCTGCCATGGCAACGATTGCTGTCACCAGGGAAATATCTTCCTTGTCTTCAGGAATATCCTTGATAAAACTCCGGTCAATTTTGAGTATGTCCACGGGGAAATGTTTGAGATAGCTGAGGGAGGAGTACCCCGTTCCGAAATCATCTACCGCCAGTTTCACCCCACAGTCTTTCAATGAACACAGCCATTGAGCTGCTTGATCCGATTCTTTCAACAACAGGTTTTCTGTAATTTCCAGCATCAGGTATTGTGGATCCAGCTTGCTTTCCAATAATATGTTTCTCAGGCTGTCGGCATTAAACCCCTTGTCTCGCTGCCGTGCAGACAAGTTCACAGACAAATTGATTTTGACCTGATATTTATCCTGCCACTTGCGAACCTGTTTACAAGCCTGTCCAAACACCCATTCTCCAAGCTCCCCAATAGCACCACTTTCTTCCGCCAGAGAAATGAATTGATCCGGTGCAATCATGCCCTTTTCTGGATGCTGCCAGCGCATCAATGCTTCCATACCAATCATTTCGCTACTGTAGGCATCAATCAATGGCTGGTAATAAACTCTCAGCTCATTGTGCTTGAGCGCTGTTTTCAGATCCTGTTCCAATGCCACATGGCGTTTTACGCGATCCTGCATCGCTTGTTCAAAAAAGTGGTAGTGATTCCGACCGCCTGCCTTGGCCTGATACATGGCCATATCTGCATTGCTGAGCAAGGCACCGACAGCTTCTTCTACATTGTTATCGACACTTGCCACGTCCTGAGGAAACAAGGTAATGCCAACACTCGCTCCAATGGTGATTTTACGATTGTCCAGTTCAAAGGAGCCTGACAAGACATCAACAATCTTGCGCGCAACCAATGCCGCAGCATCCGCACTATCTGCACCCAACAACAGCACCACGAACTCGTCCCCGCCGAATCGGGCCACGGTATCGGTTTCTCTCACCTGCTGTTGCAAACGGCTTGCTACCATTTTCATCAAACGATCACCAACAACGTGCCCATACAAGTCATTAACCACTTTAAAGCGATCGAGATCGACAAACAGCACAGAAAACTTCACATCTCCACGTTTGGCGAAAAGCACATTCTGGTGTAATCGTTCCATGAGCAAAGTGCGGTTGGGTAATCCTGTCAACAGATCGAAGTTTGCCTGATATCGTATTTGCTCTTCATTTTTACGTTGTTGGGTGATGTCCTCTTTAATACCTATATAGTAGGCAATCTCTCCATCTTCATTTCTTACTGGCGATATGCGCGCTGACTCCCAATACAAACTGCCATTCTTACGCTTGTTATGGAAAACTCCTTGCCATTCCTTCCCTGATTTCAGGATTTTCCACATATCAGCATATTCTTCATCTGATTTATCGCCGCTTTTCAGAATGGAAGGACGTTGACCGATAGCTTCTGCAGCTGAATAACCAGAAACCTCCTCAAACTTTGGATTGACGTATTCGATGACACCGTCAGTATCCGTAATGATGATAGAGGTTGGACTCTGATCCAGCGCCCGACCCAGCTTCTGCAGTTGCTGCTCTGCTTTCTTCGAATCAGTGATATTGGTTCGAACACAAACCACCCCACCTTCTGTGGTCATTCGATTGCTTGCCAGATACCATTTTTCCCGACCAACACGCTCGATAAAATAGTTTTCCTGGGATTTCATGTCTTTTTGACACGCTATCGACAACTGCTTTCCTGACATATCGTATGCAGACAGCCGTGAATAATTTTCTTTGCACAAGATCTGTAGGGACACACCTGGGCTTAAATAAGGCTTCAACCACGGATAAAACTGCAAGAACATTTTATTGTGCAGGATAAGCTTTTGCTCATCATCAAATAAGGCAAATGCCTCGCCCAGGTTTTCAACGGCATCCTGCAGGCGATGCCGTGATCGCTCCGAATTTCGCCGCGCCTGATCGAGTCCAGCCAGGGTTCTCCATAACCAGACCATAAGTAGAAAAACGATAAACAGCAATACGACACCCAGTAAAATCGCATTCCGATCATCATTTTTCCGATATTCTACAAAGGTACTCCGCAACTGTTCGCGCTTATTTTCAATATCCAGAGCTTCTATATCCTGTTTCAGTTTTTCGATACTATGGATACCCGATAAACTGACTTTCATATGCTTCAACAATTCTTCCGTGTCCGCTTCCATAAACGGGGCATTGCTGACGCTAGCTATCGCCTGTTGAATTTCCTCCACGGTTAATTTATCGGGGAAAAGATAGTGTGCATACAGATCAACTACCAGGGCATCTGCCTTACCATGGGATTGATCGTGCCAAGAACCCGGCTCATGTGCGCCTAATAGACCCGGCAAATACAGCAAACTATTTCTTACCAGCGCCACATCGGACTGGATATGTTCGATAAGAGAACGTTTTTTGGATAGTGCTTCCAGGTACGCTTCCAGTCTTGATTTGAAATTATATTTCAACCAACCGCGAAGACTGGGTTGCCTCTGATATATCTGCTCTGCCAGAGATTGGATGTTTTTGCTGGATTTCACCAGGGAGTCATAGTGAGGAAGACGAAACGACAGAATACGCTCTACATCCCTATCAAATTGAATATCCTGCTCGCGCATTTGATACAACAACTCAGATATCTGCGCTTGCTCTTGCACGGATACAAAGCGGTCATACAGGTAGTAAGATGCCAGAAACACCACGATCAAAATGAACGCCATGCCGCGGCGAATACCCGGCGTTTTCACTCTTGCACCGTCAACAACACATGCTTTCCAGGCAGGCTGCTCAAAAATGCCTTGATATCATCGATATCTTCCGCTGGAATGTTTCTACCAAGTT
>CAYXOS010000020.1:0-17106 GCA_964467115.1 uncultured Sedimenticola sp. | reverse complement strand
CTCAAAAATGCCTTGATATCATCGATATCTTCCGCTGGAATGTTTCTACCAAGTTGATAGCGCCCCATTGCCTTGATCGCTTTTTCCAACGTATCGGCACTGGCATCATGAAAATAGGGAGCAGTTGCTACCACCATACGCAAACTTGGTACCTTGAACACATGAAGGTCTTCAGGATTTTTCGTGACATTGTAGCGCCCTCTATCTGTAGCAGTGATAGGCGTCCCTCTTTCTGCAAAATAGTCGTTTATCGCACCCATCGTTGCATACATGTTTCCTCCAACTGCCTGCCCCTGGTGGCACGCTACACAGCCATAGCTCTTGAACAATTTATACCCCCTCAATTGGGCACCGGAGAGTGCAGTTTCATCACCTGCCAACCATCGATCCATGGGAGAATCGACAGTAACCAATGAGCGCAAAAAAGTAGCAATGGCCTTGGAGACCGTCTCTTTACCGATATGTTCTTCAGGAAATACTTTGGCAAACAGCTTTACCATCTCAGGATCACTTCCCAGCTTGGACACAACCTCGGGCCAGGTTGAAGCCATCTCTTTCGGATTGCGCAAGGGAACATCCACTAGGCTTTCCAGAGTTGCGGCTCTGCCATCGGAAAAATAGGCGATATGGGTGTTCAAATTATAAACCGTGGGCGCATTAATACTGCCTAGTTGACCACCAATACCGATGGAAACCGGTCTATTATCACTACCACCTGCATGCAGATGATGGCAATGAGAACAACTGACAGTATTATCTTTGGACAGCCTTGGATCATGAAACAAACGATTCCCCAATGCGACCATCGTAGAATCCAATTCTTTCGGTGCAAGTAAAGGCTGAATAGGCTCGACAATAACCTCCCCCGAAGCAGTCATCACCTGCCATCCAATCAGTACACCGACAAACCGTGACCACCAGCGCCTATCCATTTTTCGCTCCCTCATCCTTCGGGAACATTCTGACTAAATCGCGAACTCGCATCTTGCACCTGCCAAGTTCGAAAATCGGTTTGAAGTTCTGACCAAAAACATGCCACTTACTACGAACTTCATCCAGATCTAATCAAAAGTTCCTCAATCCCCTACCTTTTATATATCTTTATAGACATAGCTTTAACAGATGTCCATATTTCTAGCTTTGACTTTTATCAGGTAATGTCCATTTTTTCAATATTTCAATTGTATATATGATTTTAGGGGTACCGCCATTAAATCTGTTTGAGCAGATTCATGCGCGAAGCAGTGAGAACAACCAGCCCCTCAACAAATCAAGATTGCTCATGCGTGTTCTCCATCCGTTTGGGGGGAATTTCGTACACCAAATTCATACAGTAACAATCCCATAAGTATCAACAGGGTTCCGACAACAACTGCCCATGTAAGTCGCTCATCATTCAACCATCGTCCCAACCACAGGGCAAGAATGGGTGTTACCAGTGTCAACAACGCCACTCTGGTCGCATCGACATACCGCAGTACATAGTAAAAAGCCGCAAATCCCAATACTGTTGCCACCACCCCAAGATAGACAATCGCCCAGGTAGCCCGTTCGGGTATCTGTTGTGGCCAAGGCTCATCAAGTATGAACCAGGTCAACAGATATAAAGGCACGGCGACCATCAAACCGCCGCTCACAGTAACTAAACCATGCCCCTGATAGCCGAGATATTTGGTCCAAACCATACTCACTGAATGCAGTGTCACTGAAAGTAACAATGCCAATACGCCATACCAAGCATTTTCGGAAAATTGCAGGCTACCGTAGAAAACCACGACCAACCCACCCACGGCAACAAATACGCCAATCAGCCGTATGCCACCCAGGGCATCTTCTCCAAGAAAACGACGTGCCATTATCCCGGTAACAATGGGTGTCAATCCAAACATCACCGATATCCAACCAGAGGGAATGTATTGGGCTCCCCAATACACACAGAGCATGGCGCCATAGATTCCCAACCCGGCAGCCAGATAGGTTCGCCGCGCCTGTCGATGCCAATGCATGGAAAGCCCCAGAAGCTTGAGTAGTAGCAGGCTGACCAACAAACCGATTACCATCCTTGCCGACACGCCAAAAAGGTAGCTGATGTCATCGCTACTCCATTTTATGGCAAGAGGCGTAGTGCTCCAGATAACCATCACCGCCAGGTAACTCGCCTGTATCTTTTGTTTTAGTTGCATGAAAGTCGCGTCAAAACAAAAATAGCAAATAGTATTAAGTATTTTTTATTATTCATTGAAAAAACAGAAATTTCTCTGGATATAACCCACTACACAAAGGGTTTGAAAAAGGGTTCGCACTTGAACCTGTGGCACAGTTCAGGCAACCTTACCTGTTCATTGTCCAATTTAATAGTGGTAATGCCTTGTTTTTCAGGTGCTACCCGGAGGTAAATAGAGATCATGGATCTCCAACGGGCTCTTGGTCTGGATCTTCCAGACAACAGTGCAAAAAAAGAACGAAAAAAACTTCATATGTACATCAATTTGAAGCTGGCATCATCGGGACAGCCCACCTGTGCTGATGGCTATGCCACTGCTTTTTTATCCACCGCAGATGACTTGCTGAGAACTTATCGGGAAAAAAACCGCCTGCTCACGAATTATCGTTGCCCTGTGGATCGACGCATAGAAAACTTTCTGGAAGATTTTCTCGGAGATATTCCAGAAGTAACACTCCCGAGACTTCCCAACAATACTTTCGTACTGGATCGACATGGTGTCGCTCGCGAATTGTCTTTACCCATGGGGAAAGATGAATTTCGCTCCGACATCGTATCCAGCTTCCGCGTAAAGCAAGGTGTGCTGCACAATCCCGCCAGTGACCGGCGTACCACCAAAGGTTCTTTCCACATTGCGGAAGGCGGTCTGCCTATCCCGGGCGATAAAAAAGCTGTTCCCAAACATGTCTTCGCGACCATGCTCGGTCATGCAATGACGCCCCCTGAGTCATTGCTGACCCTGCCATTTACGGCAGACATGGATAATCCAGCCCAGATGTTCGTTTCTTTGTTGCTGCGCCCGGTGGTTTGCCCTGAGATTCCAGGTATGGATGCAGAAAAGACCATGGAAATTCGCTTCTTTGCGCCAGGAAATCTGGTGAGCAACCTGGATTTCGTTGAAAGCATCTTCGGCAACGGTGGCAATCCTTATCTGCCAAAATTTGATTCTGCCCTGGATATCGAACATTGGACCGGCCATACCGGATGCGTAATTCTTGCGCCACATCTGGTTACGTTCAGCAAAAAGGAATTGGGATTGCCCCATTGGGATGAAGCCTCGGAGCGGCAACGCAAGGAAGGCATGTGCTGGAAAAATGAAGATGAACGCTACAATGACGGACAGGCATTCAAGATCACCGCTCGTGATGAACGCGGCGTCATTATTACCATTCTGGCGGATAACTATTACGGTTACTGCAAGAAGGAAGTAAAAACCCAGATCGGCTATTCTGCAAATCTCTTCGGATTGGCTGAAGAAGAACATGCCGGTGGTGCCCTCGCCTTCCCTCGACGCAACCATGGTGAAGAATACGGTGTAGACAGTCGTACCCGTGATCCCAACTACAGTTTTGATGAAGTGATCAAAAACTTCGGTTCCATCATGAAAGTCAAAGCCAAAGGCTATGGCATTGACAAAAAACATCCTGATGTCATTTATGTACCCCAGGATCTGCGTATGGATCTCAATCGTCAGATCATTACCTGGATGAAAGACGGTGAGAAACAAAAAATTCGTTTGCAGCCAGGCAAAATCTATATTCAGCCCAATGGTTACAAGATCGAAATGAAAAAACATCCTGGCGCACCCTCCTGGCGCCTGGTGGGTACGGATCCCGAAGGAACTTTCTGCCACAAACCCAGCACGGTTTCCGGCGGCGGTAAGTCAGAAATATCCAAATCCTTGAATGATGCCGTTATTTACTCACCGCTGTTTGTTGATGAGCTTCAGGCAGACCTGGATCGGGTGCAGGAAATCTTTGATCGGGACTACCGGAATCGATTCCGACCTGAACATGTGGACGAAGATCGTGACCCTACTCGCAAACCATTGAGTGAAGAACGCAGCCTGGGCTCGGTGATCAAATTACTCACCCCTTCATCCAGTTACACAGATGAATACAACGCTTGGTTGGATTCCATACCACCCCGTATTCTCGCTCTGGTGCTGATGATCAAGCGTTTCTATCGTCAGGAATGGGGAAGCCAATGGCGTGAGCACCTTACTGTGGATATGGTAGACGGTGCTCCGGGACATGAACTCAAACTCCACGACCGAAAGGTTATTGCCTCCTATCTTCGTGTCGGATTCGACCGCGCCAACAAATGGCGTGTATTCAAGGTACGACAGGACTTTATCGCTGCAGAGAAAGTTCAAATGGAGGACGATATCAGTGCGTCGGTGGTTGTGCCCGCTCGATGCATTGCCGATTGTCGCCCGGGAGCTGAAAATCAGACCCACAGCGTCAAGCTGGTCAAAAACTGTGAGTATCGTTTGTTCCAGCGTCCAGATGACGCTGTTATTCCTGGCTATGACAAACAAACTGAAAAAGACATGTCCCAACCAGGAAACTTCCTGGCCAACTACGAACCGTTGCAAGGCAAGGCATTGGCAGCAGTTGTTGAGGATGTCATGACTTTGTGCAGTTTCACTCCTCCCATGCGTAAACTCCTCGAGTCTGTTTACAAGCGAGGCAAAGGTGTTGTGGTTTCCTCGGCGCATCCTCGTCTGGTCGATGGCGAGCCATCCAAGAACCCGAGATATTTGCAAACCCGCCCTGACCTGCTCAATCCAGTGCGTAAATACGTTGCAGAAATCGGTGCGCGCCTGCATCGCAAGCTGCCACTGGATCAAGCCGTATGCCAACCTGTAGACGCGGTACTTGCCGGACGCCGCAACAATCCACCAGAGCCTGGCATTCGTCCCCTGGCAGTCTACAACCCTATCCATTATCAGGAGCTCCCTGAACTGTTCATGGACTTCATCTGCTCCTTGACGGGTAAATCTCCTTCAACCACAGGCGCTGGCAGTGAAGGCGCATTGACCAAGGGTCCATTTAATGCCCTTCGTCCCACCGCAGATTTGAACAATGCCCTGGTATCTTTCATTCTCACTGGCTACGCTGGTTATTCCAGTTCTGCAGGTTTCATTGGACCGGATTTACGTGTCGATCATGATGTGAGCTTGTTGATTCCTGAGATCTGGGCACGACTGCATAGTAGCCAAAGTGATCCACAGGCATTGATCGAGCACGGCTACCTGGAACCGCTTGAAGATTTTGAACACAAGGGTGAGAAAGTGCTTGCCAGCCGCCTGGGTTATCGCATCACTGATCGTTTTGTTCACGGCTTCCTGGGTAAGATCTTCGATAATCCCAACCAGGTCTTCACCGATGAAATCCTGAAACCGGAAACTCAAAACATAGATGTCTTTGCTGACGGGGTTGGCAATATCGTAGAAGCCCAGCGCAAAGTTGCTCAGCGTTATCTGGATGACGGCAGTATTGAAGAAGCCTGCCCGCCTCTGCGCGCCCTGTTATATATCATGGCTGAAGGCGAGTACGAGGGTAAAGACGCACATCACCCGGATATTCGCGCCATGTTCACCCGTGAGTATCTGCTTGAGTCAAACTGGTATCGTGAGCGTCTTGAAGTCAAGCAACAACGGGATATCAATCTGTGGGAGCGCCATATCCAGGCTCTTGAGACTTTCATGAACCAACCGGGTTATGAAGATGAAGCAGAGCGTCTGGACATCCAGCAACGCCTGAAAAAAGCCATAGCCAAACTGGAAACCGTACGCAACCCTGATTATCTGCAAGCACTCACAGGAACCATCGGCGCTGATCCATTGCGTCCTTCCCTGAGTAAAAACGCGGCCTCAGAACAAGAGCAGCGGCAGGTGGCATAAACAGCTTGTCGGATTCAGGAGATCATCCCAGTAGATTTCCCTGAATCCGACAAGTTCCTGAAGCCGTGGAGCGTCAAGGCACTTCCCATAACACCTCTACGCCAGAATCGGCAATTTTGTCAAGACAGCCTCGGTGTTGTTGCAGTTCTTCCTCGCTGGCTTTAAGCACCGGCAATGGTGGACGATCAGCAGCAATGGGGCGAATACTGTGCGAATCATTACCTGTTGCGTCATCTCCTTCATCGCTGTCGAGTAACAAGGCAGACTGGCCACCGGTCATTGCCAGATAGACTTCCGCAAGAATCTCCGCATCCAACAATGCCCCATGTTTCTGACGCTGGGAATTGTCTATGCTGTAACGCCCACAAAGTGCATCCAGGCTATTGCGCTGTCCAGGATGCTTTTTTCGTGCCATGGACAATGTATCCACAACGCTGCAATAGCTTTCCAGCTTGTTCCAACCTGCCACGCGTTGCAATTCGGCATTGATGAAACCAACGTCAAAAGCTGCATTGTGAATGATCAGCTCTGCACCCTTGACATAAGCAATGAAATCTTCGACGACATCTTCAAAGCGTGGTTTGTCCGCAAGAAACTCATTGGTAATACCATGCACCTCCACAGCACCGGCATCGATCTCTCTATCTGGTTGCAGATACTGGTGAAAGTCATTTCCGGTTGCTCTGCGCTCTATGAGCTCCACACAACCAATTTCAATGATTCGATGTCCCTGGGAAGGTTCCAATCCTGTGGTTTCCGTATCCAGTACAATCTGCCGGGTCATACCAAATCCTCGATGCCACGATTCGCCAATTCATCAGCGCGTTCATTCTCGGGGTGTCCGCTATGTCCTTTGACCCACTGCCAACTCACGTCATGCTGATTGACCAAGTCATCCAGTTTCTTCCACAAATCATCATTCTTTACTGGCTTTTTAGCAGCCGTTTTCCAACCGTTGCGCTTCCAGTTGTGAATCCATTGGGTCATGCCATTCTTTACATACTGAGAATCCGTGACGATAACAATCGCTGTCGGGCGAGTCAGCGCCGACAATCCTTCAATAACCGCCTGTAACTCCATGCGGTTATTGGTCGTATCTTTCTCGCCACCCCATAGCTCCTTCTCGACATCCCCATAACGAAGCAATGCCCCCCAACCACCAGGCCCAGGATTTCCCTTGCAGGCGCCATCCGTATACAGAGTTACCGGCGAATTCTTATTGGTCATTTTTTGCTTTTCCTGACAAACAATTTGCAATTGGCTGCGCTGCTGCTCTGCGCAGTTTTCTTTCCAAACGCCAGCGCGGTTTAATCGGTGTCATGGTTGATACCCGTTTGACCGCAACAATAACATAGACACCCGCAGACCAAGGCCACAAACGCCGCCCCAATCTTCCCCAGCGGGGAAATTTGCGTTTTAGAAAGGCTTTTTTCCAGGGGGGGCGATACAACAAGGTATGGGTAAGCTCGATATCAAACCCCAGTAGTGACAGCCAATCCTGAAGTTGGGCGTAAGAAATAAAATGCCCTTTCCAGGGAAGCCTCCCTTCCGAACCCGGCATGGCACGCCACAGCCCCCAAAAACTATAGGGATTGAACCCGGTGATGATCAACCGCCCTTCAGGTATCAAAATACGCTCAACCTCTCTCAATACCTGACGAGGGTCCATGGCAAAATCCAGGGTATGAGTCAAAGTTACCGCATCGATATAATCGGACATGAATGGTAGTTGTTCTGGTAGCGTTACCAACGCCTCATGCTCATCACGACACAGCCCTGCCCGAACATAGTTGGCAATGGGCGATGCCTGCATATAGTCGGGGTACTCGCACAAGAATCCAATATCCAATAAATAATAGCCAAAAAGGTTTTTGGTAATCTTCCTCAGAGTTTGGGATTCCTGATCCGTTACCAATTTCCCCAAATCTGTTTCAAACCACTTATTCAGGGAAACAACATGCTGTCCGTAATCAAGTTTTGCGCTCATGCAACCATTGTAGTGATTTCCAACTGCTTGGTGAACCCGGTATATGGGGATTATTGATGCGATACACAACACACTGGAATATAGCCCTATTTTTGGTATAGTGTGACCATCCTACTGATCTGCCCTGTATCGCAGCCCTATATGCCGTATCGGATTGTTTTTGTTCTGTCTGTCATCAGCCTGCTTGCTGCATGCGTGAGCAACCCTCAGAAATCCAGCTTGCAAAGCAATGTTGACTCAGCGCCAACTTCTACTGCCACCATTGTAGAGGCATTGGAAGCGTTGCAAACATCGGAACCAACCATTACCGACGTTCCACCCACACTTGATCTTTGGCAACAACTGGCACAAGGCTATCAATTTCAGGAAATCCAGCATCCCAATATCGAGCAGGAAGTCCAGAGCTTTCTTTCCAGAAAAACCTCTTTGACGCGTCAGTTAAGAATGGGCGAACCGTTTCTGTTCCACATATTGCAAGAAGTTAAAAAACGTAACCTTCCCACAGAGATCGCACTTCTTCCCGGCATAGAAAGTGGGTTTCGACCCAATGCCTATTCCCGTCATGGCGCTGCTGGCTTGTGGCAGTTCATGCCTGCCACCGGACAGGATTTTGGATTGAAGCAAGACTGGTGGTATGACGCAAGACGTGACCCATGGGCTTCCACAGATGCTGCATTGAACTACCTGGAAAAACTGAACAAACGCTTTGACGGCGACTGGTTGTTGGCCATCGCCAGCTACAATGCCGGAGGAGGAACCATTGCCCGAGCCATTCGCAAAAACCTGGACAAAGATAAGCCCATTGACTTCTGGTCTTTGGATCTGCCCGCAGAAACCCGTCAATATGTTCCTCGACTGTTGGCTCTGGCACGCATCATCGGACAATCAGAACAATATGGCATGACATTGCCCGCAATTGAAAACGACCTGCGTTTCGTCAAGGTGGATATCGGAGAGCAGTTGGATTTGAAAGTCGCGGCAAAATTGGCCAACATGAAAACCGACGAGTTGTTGCTGTATAACGCAGGCTTCAATCGCTGGGCAACCCATCCCCAAGGTCCCCATTATCTATTGCTTCCTGCTGAGAAGGCGGAAGATTTTAGCGCCAAACTTGCTCAACTTCCCGAAGATGAGCGTCTGCGCTGGACTCGATACCGCATCCAGCCTGGGGACAATCTGGGAAAAATCGCAAGAAAACATGGCATCAGCATCCAGGCCTTGATGCAAACCAACAATCTCAAGAATCATCGCATTCGCGCAGGTGCACATCTGATGATTCCCTTGTCCAACAGTCCTACGGCGATTAACACCACACCAACAGCTACTCGAAAACTAAAATATCGGGTAAAGAAAGGTGATTCACTGTACGCAATCGCCAGACAATTTGGTGTCAAAATCGCTGATTTGAAAACATGGAACCAGCTAGCCAGTGACAGCTTGCATCCCGGTCAAAAACTAACCGTACTCCGAACCTTGTAAAAACCCACTCTGAATGCCAAACTCCCTTTCCAAGCGATCGTAGTTTGATAGTGGAAATAATAAGGAAACGCTGATCTATATCACGAACTCGCATCTCGCACCTGAATTGCTGGAGAACTTCAACGAAGTTATCGGACATTTCAGGTATGAGATGCGAGTTCATGAATTGATCAGAGCTTCCATAACTCTCCATAGCACTTTTTGATTTCTTGAGGTCATTTATGTACAGACATTTGTTGCTGTTGCTGGTTGCATTCATGCTTGTTCCCGGCACCACTTTCGCCCGCCCTGATAATCTGGCTGACGAACAAGTCTTTCACCGCGGCAATGGTGCTGAAGTTCAGACTCTGGACCCCCATAAAGCAGAAGGCGTTCCCTCTTCCAACATCCTGCGTGATCTCTATGAAGGACTCACCATAGAAGCCCCGGATGGAACCGTCATCCCTGGTGCTGCTGAATCCTGGGAAATCAGCGACGAAGGTAAAACCTATATCTTCAAACTTCGCCACAACGCCAAATGGTCCAATGGTGATCCCGTCACAGCCCATGATTTTGTTTTCGGTTTACGTCGCTCTGTTGATCCTGCCACCGCATCCAAATACTCCCAGATACTTGCCCCTATTCTCAATGCCGAAGATGTTATCGCTGGCAAGCAACCCCTGGAAAACCTCGGGGTCGAAGCCGTGGATGATTTGACACTTAAAATCCGCCTCAAAGCCAGCACCCCCTATTTTCTTGGCTTGCTCAATCATTCCAGCGCCTACCCTGTACATAAGGGCAGCATAGAAAAATATGGTGATCAGTTCTCCCGACCGGGAAAACTGGTATCCAACGGCGCTTACACCCTGAAAGAATGGGTGATTCAATCCCACATCAAATTGGAACGAAACGTCCATTATTGGGATAACGCCGACACCATTATCGACACAGTTTATTATTATCCAATCGAAGATCAGTCCACGGCACTGAAGCGCTACCGCGCCAACGAAATCGATCGCACTGAAGAAGTGCCGAGTCAACAGGTAAAGTGGATAAAAAAGAACCTTCCTGATGAGCTACAGGTTGCCCCCTACCTTGGGAGCTACTATTTCGGCTTCAACCTGACCCGCCCACCATTCAAGGACAATCCCAAGTTACGCCGTGCCTTGTCTATGGCAATCGACAGAAAAATCATTACCGACAAAATAACCAAGCTTGGCGAAAAGCCCCTGTACTCCTGGGTTCCACCAGGCATCAACGGCTATCAGGCAGCAAAATTTGATTACGCTGATTGGACACAGAAACAACGGGTCGAAGAAGCGCGCAAACTCTACAAGGAAGCCGGCTATTCACGCGGCAACCCGTTAACCGTGGAAATTCGTTACAACACCAGCGAAAATCACAAGAAGCTCGCCATTGCCATCGCTGCCATGTGGAAGCAGGCATTGGGTGTAAAAACGAAACTGGTCAATGAAGAATGGAAGGTATTTCTGGAAAATCGCAAACAAAAACAGATCACTCAGGTATTCCGTGCTGGCTGGATTGGTGACTACAACGATCCCTATACCTTCATGGAGATATTACATAGCAAACATGGCCTGAATGATTCTGCCTACTACAACCCCGAGTACGACGAACTACTTCGTCAAGCAAGCCTGGAAAGCAATCCCGAGAAACGCTTCGAGATCATGCATCAGGCAGAAAAACTGATCCTTCGTGATCACCCTGTAATGCCAATTTACTCTTATGTTTCCAAGCATTTGATCAAGCCATGGGTGGGTAATTATGTACCCAATGTCCTCGATCACAACTACAGCAAAGATCTGTATATTCTTAAACACTGAGGTTCAGTCATGTCTCGTATTTCACCACTATACTCTGCTCTTCTGGCCGCCTGTTTGGGAATGGCAAGTATTCAGACCACCCCTACCCTTGCAGCCGATGTCAAACAAGTCAGCGATTTTGCAACTGCGGCTGAACAAGCAAAACTGCGCTTCCAGTTACCCTACTGGGAAAAGACCCCCGCCCAGGTTCAGGCAACACTGGAAATCGCCATGGTAGTGGGAAATGAACGACTGGACGCCATTGCCAAGCGCAAGCCAGAACAGCGCAACTTTGACAACACCGTCAAAGCATTGGACTACGCCTATTTCCCCGTGACTTCTGCCATCAACCGCATGAGTATCATCAAGCAAACCAATACCGACAAGGATATGCGGGAGATTGCCAATCAAGCGATTCAGCGCCTGCAAACCTGGTTTGTCGATGCCAGCTTCCGCCAGGATGTCTATCAGGCAGTAAAAGCTGTCGCTGATACACACCCCAAGGTCGAAGGTGAAGATGCCATGTTTTTGAAGACCACCCTTCGCGACTATCGCAGAAACGGCATGGATCTTTCTAAGGAAAAACGTGACCGTCTACAGATCCTGAAGAACAAACTCAATGACCTGGAACTGCAATTCAGTAGCAACGTCACCAATTCTCATCCCATACTGGAATACAGTAAAGAAGAATTGGAGGGTGTTAGCGACGACTTTTTGAATAACAAGGCGATACATGGGAAAGACGGAAAATATCGCGTAGATGCCAATGTGACCTGGCAGGTTGTTGAAGTGCTGCGCAATGCAAAAAGCGAAGCCACCCGCAAACGCCTCTCCATCGCCCGCACCAGTCGTAGCATGAAAAAGAACATTCCCTTGTTCAAACGGATTCTGAAAACTCGTGCTGAAATTGCTCAACTATTGGGGTATGCCAATTGGGCGGATTATCGCACCGAAATCAAGATGGCGAAGAATGGAAAAACTGCAAAAGATTTCCTGACCCAATTGTCAAAAGGTCTGGCGCCAAAATTTGAGAAAGAACTGGCAAGCTTTCGCGCTTTGAAAGTCAAAGAAACAGGCGACACAAATGCAAAACTCCACTATTGGGATGTGCCTTATTACAAGAACAAACTCATCAAGAACCAATACCATGTCGATAAAGATGCACTCAAAGTGTACTTTGAACTGGAACATACACTCAACGGCATGTTTTCTGTGTTCGAGGAATTGTTCGGCATAAAAATAGAAGCCGTGGAAGCTCCATACAAATGGGTAGACGATTTACGACTGTATGCAGTTACCGACAGTAGCACTGGCGTCCCACTGGGGCTGATTTACATGGACATGTTTCCCCGGGACGGGAAATACAATCACTTTGCCCAGTTCGACATCACTCCAGGGAAACGACTCCCTGATGGAACCTATCAACGCCCGGTGGTATCACTGGTCTGCAACTTCCCCCCTCCTGGCAATGGCAAACCCTCGTTGTTGACTTATGGTGATGTGGAAACCCTGTTCCACGAGTTTGGACATGCCTTGCACTCGGTATTGACCCAGGCGGATTACATGGAGTTTTCCGGGACATCCGTACCCAGAGACTTTGTCGAAGCCCCTTCCCAGATGCTGGAAAACTGGGTGCGCGACAAAAAAGTACTGGATCGATTTGCCATAGATTACCGTGATGGAAAAAGCAAGATTCCTGCCGACACGTTGGACAAGCTGGAAACAGTACGTCTTGCTACCATCGGCACCCACTATCGTCGTCAGCTGGCGTTCGGACTGCTCGACCTCACTATTCATATGACCACCGACCCCAAGATGTTCGACGATTTTATCAACGTCACCAATCGCATCATGAGCGATACCTACGTTCAAGTGCCTCCGGGTAGTGGTTTGGTCGCTTCTTTCAACCATCTTGCAGGCGGCTACGATGCAGGCTACTACGGCTATGCCTGGGCAGATGCCATTTCAGCGGATATGGCATCGGTATTTCGCAAGGCTCCCGGCGGTTTGATGGATAAAACCGTGGGTAAACGTTTGCGCAACGAGATCTATGCCACAGGAGGATCGAGGGAAATATCCACCTCCATCCGCGCCTTCTTGCAACGTGAGCCTTCTCTGCAGCCTTTCTTCGAGTTTATCGGACTGAAGTAGATACTGTGTTACGTTACTCACTGAAACGCCTGCTGGGTGCTATTCCTACCCTGCTGATTCTCATGACCCTGGCTTTTTTCATGATGCGGGCAGCACCCGGCGGGCCATTTGATACGGAGAAGTCCCTGCCGCCGGAAATTCAGGCGAATCTGGACAAGAAATACCATCTCGATGAACCCTTGGTCCAACAGTATGGGCGCTATTTGTTGGATATCATGAAAGGCGACTTTGGTCCATCATTTCAATACAAGGATTATTCGGTCAATGAGTTGATCGCCACAGGTTTCCCCGTATCCCTGCGCCTGGGTTTGAGTGCTATTGCCCTGGCATTGGTGATAGGTGTGGCTCTGGGTACCATTGCTGCCTTACGACAAAACAGTGGTACGGATTACACGGTAATGACCCTTGCCATGACGGGCATCTCTATTCCCAACTTCGTTTTGGCACCTATATTGATTCTAGTATTCTCTGTGTATATGGGTTGGTTGCCGGCGGGGGGATGGAATGATGGTGCTTTTAAGAACACCATTCTTCCCATCATCGGGCTGGCGCTCCCTCAAATCGCCTATATTTCACGTCTGATGCGTGGCAGCATGATTGAAGTGTTGCGCAGCAATCCCATTCGCACTGCCAGAGCCAAAGGCTTGCCTGAGCGCGTGGTCATACTGCGCCATGCCCTGAAACCTGCCATGCTACCCGTGGTATCTTTCCTGGGGCCCGCAACCGCAGCTGTTATTACCGGCTCGGTGGTCATCGAACAGATCTTTGGCATTCCCGGTCTGGGGCGCTATTTTGTCCAAGGTGCATTGAATCGCGACTACACCCTGGTTATGGGAGTGGTGGTTTTCTACGGCATCCTCATCATCCTGTTCAACTTTATTGTTGACCTTGCCTATGCCTTACTCGATCCCAAGGTGCGCTACTCATGAACAGCAGAGTACAAACTTCGGAGCCAGATACAGCCTTGCCGGAAATCAAAGGCCGTAGCCTGTGGCAGGATGCCTGGCAACGTTTGTTACGCAACAAGGCAGCCCTCGCTGCTGTGGTCATTCTGCTGATCATTTCCATACTGGTGATTGCAGCACCCTGGCTCAGTCCATATGAATTTGATGAAATCGACTGGGAGCTGATCTCCACACCTCCCAGTATTGAAAATGCCCATGTATTTGGTACCGACAGTATCGGCAGAGACCTGTTCGTGCGCACCTTGTATGGTGGCCGCATGTCATTGATGGTGGGCATTATTGCCACCCTGGTGAGCCTGGTGATTGGCATCACCTGGGGCGCGACTGCGGGTTATATCGGCGGACGGATAGACAACATCATGATGCGTATCGTGGATATTCTCTATGCCATGCCTTTCATGTTTTTCGTCATTCTGTTGATGGTCTTTTTTGGGCGCAATATCTACCTGATCTTTATCGCCATCGGCGCTATCAATTGGTTGGACATGGCGCGTATCGTTCGCGGACAAACCCTGACCCTAAAAGGCAAGGAGTATGTGGAAGCCGCCACCGCCTGTGGCGTGAGTACACCCCGCATCATCCTGCGTCATATTGTTCCCAACCTGCTGGGTATCGTGGTGGTCTATGTCACCCTGACCATTCCCCAAGTTATTCTGGTCGAGTCATTTCTGAGCTTCCTGGGTCTGGGCGTGCAGGAACCCGACACCAGCTGGGGAGCATTGGTAAACGAAGGCGCACAGGACATGGAAAGCGCCCCCTGGGCACTGCTGTTCCCTGCGGGATTCCTTGCAGCCACCCTGTTCTGCTTCAACTTTATCGGTGACGGGCTACGCGATGCCCTCGACCCCAAGGATCGCTGAGATGCCATTACTCGAAGTCAGCCATCTGCAAACCGCCTTTCATACCAATGACGGTGAAGTGTATGCCGTCAACGATCTTTCTTTCAGTCTGGAAAAAGGTAAAACCCTGGGTGTGGTTGGCGAATCCGGGTCTGGTAAAAGCCAATTGGTATTGAGCATCATCAATCTGCTGGCAAGCAATGGACGGAGTCAGGGCAGCATTCGTTTTCTGGGACAAGAATTGATCGGTATGCCCACCAAAGAGATCAATCGTATTCGCGGCGACCGCATTGGCATGATCTTTCAAGACCCCATGACCTGCCTCAATCCCTATTTGACTATTGAACGCCAAATGACTGAAGTCCTGATGCTGCACCGGGGACTGGACAGACGCACGGCTCGCAAGCGCAGTATTGAAATGCTGGACGCCGTGCATATACCGGATGCAGTCAATCGTATCCGTCGTTATCCTCATGAATTTTCCGGTGGTATGCGACAACGGGTGATGATCGCTATGGCATTGCTCTGTCAACCAGATCTATTGATAGCAGACGAACCCACAACTGCACTGGATGTCACTGTACAAGCACAGATCATTCAGCTCATGAACGAGCTGCAACAAGAATTTGGCATGAGCATCATCATGATCACCCATGATCTTGGCGTTATTGCCGGTATCAGTGATCATGTGATGGTGATGTATGGAGGGCGCATCTGCGAGTACGCCCCGGTGTTCGATCTGTTCCAGCATCCCCAACATCCTTACACTCGGGGATTGTTGCAATCCGTCCCGCGCCTGGATACTGCCGGAACCGTGCAACTGCACAGCATTCCCGGCAACCCACCCAATCTGCTACAACTCCCCCCGGGATGTGCCTTTGCAGATCGCTGTGAACAACGACTGGATATCTGTAGCCAACAACAGCCTGCTTTGCGAGAAACCGACAGCGCACACTTCAACGCCTGCCATCTGGACAGCCTGTCATGAAACCCTTGCTGCAAGTTGAAGACCTGAAAGTCCATTTCAAAATCCCCGGGGATGGCTTTCTTCGCCCTGGCTCCCGCCTGCTCAAGGCAGTAGATGGCATCAATCTCGAACTGGCAGCAGGAGAAACCCTGGGTATTGTCGGAGAATCCGGCTGTGGAAAATCCACCCTGGCACGCGGCATTCTGGGTTTGGTTCCAAGCAGTTCGGGCAGAGTCATACTGGATCAAAATCCAGTTTCTGGGTTGAGTGCCAAACAGCTGCGCCCCTACCGTCAACAGATGCAAATCGTTTTTCAAGATCCTCTGGCATCATTGGATCCACGCATGACAGTGAGCGAGATCATCACCGAACCCTTGTTGGTCTTCGAGCCAAAACTGAGTAAACAGCAACGCAAGAACAAGGTTCAGAAAATAATGGAACGGGTGGGACTGCTGCCCAACCAGATCAACCGCTATCCTCATGAATTTTCGGGTGGACAGTGTCAGCGCATCGGCATTGCCAGGGCGCTGATTCTACGCCCCAAGCTGCTGATCTGCGATGAACCTGTCAGTGCCCTGGACGTATCCATTCAGGCACAGATCATCAATCTGCTCATGGATCTGCAGCAGGAAATGGGACTGTCCATGTTGTTCATTGCCCATGATTTGAGTGTGGTCAAACAAATCAGCCATCGGGTCATGGTCATGTATCTGGGTAATGTTGTCGAAACCGCCTCCCGAGATGATTTGTATCGCAACCCCAGCCATCCTTATACCCGTGCGCTGATCGACGCCATTCCCATTCCCGACCCCCAAATCGAACGCAACAAACATTTTAAACCCCTGGAAGGCGATCTTCCTTCTCCCATGGATCCGCCCAGCGGTTGTCCCTTCCGCACCCGCTGCCCCGAAGCCACAGATCAATGTGCCCACCAAACCCCCACACCCACGGAAATATCAAACGGACATTGGGTCAACTGCCATTTCGCCTTGAATAAGCCATAG